>CADCQK010000052.1 GCA_902803575.1 Oscillospiraceae bacterium | reverse complement strand
GGTCGATACCCCTGAGAACCGCGAGCAGGCCTACCGCGACATGGCCAAGCTGAACATGGAAATGATCATGCGCAACCACACCCACGGCGGTTACGACGTGCTCACCAACGACCTCTGGCGCACCTGCGAGAAGATGAACGCCGACATCGCCATGATGTGGGAGCACATGAGCTGCAAGGCCCTCACCGGTATGCACGGCATGTTCGAGGAGCAGGGCCGCGAGCTGGGCATCCACGTCATGTGGGTCTGCCACGACCTTTGCGATCCCCGCGTCTACACCCGTAACGCCATCCGCGGACAGGTCAACGCTTACATGCGCACCGTCATGCGTGAGGAGCCGCTGGATCCGTCCCTCGAGAACCTTCCGGACGACGAAGCGTATTAAGAAAGGAGAGAACCGAAATGAAGAAATTTGCCAAAGTTCCTCTGATTCTTCTGGGCACTGGCGCTGCCGCCTTCGTCGGCACCTTCACCATGTACATGTTCAACCTGGATATGAAGCTGATGACTTTGATCGAGCCCCTTCTGGAGAAGTGGTACGACAGCAGAGAGCACGACTTCTATCTCTAAACCCAATCCAAAGAGATGCACCCTCCGGGGTGCATCTTTTTTTGGATAATGCATTCAAATCATAGTTTATCGGGGCGTTGAAATGATTCACCGTAGGGCGGGGACCTGTGCCCCGCCGCATTGCATATACTGCCGGTGTACCGGCGGGGCACAGGTCCCCGCCCTACAAGGAGTGAGCGATAAACCCTCAATTTCACATTCTTCTCTTGCATTTTTTACGGCTTCGTGTTAGTCTGTAGCAGATGTTTTGCAATCGAGGCGCGATATGGGAAAACCCGATTTTATCAAAAACAGTATGGCGGTGATTTTCGGGACGCTGATGGTGCTGGCAAGCGAGCTGCTCCGCACCCCGGCGATCCTGTTTCCGGAGATCCTGGCCCTGCTCACCGGCATGTGGGTCATGCCCAGAATGCCCTGGCGGGTGGACCGGATGCATCTCCCGGCGCTGATGACCCTCTGCGCCGTATGGGGCGTGATCCTGTCGAGATGGTCGCCGCTGCCCACGGCGCTGACGGTGGGCGTTGCCTTTCTGGGGGCTGCGCTGCTGCTGATGGCGGTGCGCTCCACCCTGCTGCCGGTGCTCTCGGCCTGCATCCTTCCGATCCTTTTGGAGGAGCAGTCCTGGATCTATCCCGCGGCGGTTCTGGTGATGACGGTCCTGCTGGTGCTGGGGCAGATGCTGCTGGAGCGGTTCGGCCTCCGGAATTCGCAGACGTATGAAACCTGGCGCTGGAACGTCAGGGAAGAGATCTTCCGCTGGCCCATCGCCATCAGCACGATCATGGCTCTGGTCGCCGTGGGCGTCACCATGGGTGTGCCCTGCGTGGCCGCGCCGCCGCTGGCCGTGCTGCTGAGTGAGCTGTCTTTTAAAGAGAGTCCCGCGGCTCCCCACAGCCTCAGGATCTGGATCGTGACGGTCTGCTGCGCCATCATCGGTGCAGGTGCCCGGTGGGTGCTGTGCATCCGTTTTGGCCTTCCGCTGACGGTGGCTGCCCTGATTGCCGCTGTCATGGCGATGGTGATCTTCGCGCTGCTGCGCCGGCCCTTCCCGCCCAGCGCGGCGCTGGCGTTCCTGCCGCTGCTGCTGCCGGAGAGCCTGATCCCCACCTACCCGCTGCAGGTGTTCATCGGCACCACGGTCTGCCTGGTGGTGGCCACCTTCCTCCGCTGGAGCAGCCAGGAGGCCTTCGCGGCCCACCCGACCCATTAAAATAAAATGAAAAATCCGTGCTTCGGCATTCACCGGAGCACGGATTTTTTCGGAAAAAAATGAGGAGGTATGAAGAAAAGAATGGATGGTATCAAAGTTCGGTGTTGATGGTCACCTGCTTGGAGACGGTGATCTCCAGATTCCCGTTGCGGACGCGGAGCTTGTCGATCATTTCCTTCTCCTTGTCGGGATCCTTCAACGTGAGATCGTAGGTCAGGCGGAAGAGACTGCCCATGTTGGTGGTCTTCACCTGGGCCAGCTCGCACTCGCTGGTGTAGGTCTCGAAGATGTCATCGAACACGCTGGTGTAGTCCAGATCCTCGGGGATCGTGATCCGGAGGGTCTTGTAGAGCTGGGCGTTTCTGCGGGTGCCGAAGTCCAGACCGTTGTAGATCACCAGCACCAGGCTCATGACCACGGTGAAGAGGGCTGCGTAGGCGAGGTAGCCCATGCCGCAGATCAGGCCCGCGCCCATGGCCACGAAGATGATGCCGATCTCCTTGGCGGTGCCGGGGACGGAGCGGAAGCGCACCAGGCTGAATACGCCTGCAACCGCGACGCCCGCGCCGATGTTGCCGTTGACCATCATGATCACCACGCAGACCACGGCGGGCAGCATGGCGACGGTGGCCACAAAGCTCTTGGTGTAGCGGGTGCGGAACATGTAGGCGAAGGCAAGAATCAGGCCCAGAACCAGCGCTGCCGCGACGCACAGCATGAAGTTCCCCACAGAGATCACCGTGGTGGTCGCAGAATCGAACAGGCCCGAAAACAGGCCGGCGGCGGTCAGGTTAAGCATATTTTCTCACTCCTTCGCGGTTGGGATAGATCATGGTCTCGTAGGCGGTGCCGTACTTGGAAAAGGACGTCTTGTAGATGTGGTGGGCGCTGAGGAACTCGGTCATCCACAGCGGGATGCCGCCGGGGGTCTTCAGCTCCATGAGCACCATGCCTCTGGGCAGCAGGGACGAGCCCCAGGCGCCGGCCTCCAGAGAGAGGTGGGTCTCTCTCGCGAGGATGTTCTCATCGAAGGTCACGCGGAAGTCGCTGCCGTCTTTGGAGTAGAAGGCCTCCCGCTCGTAGCTTAAGTACACCACGGGCTTCAGCCCCTCGTAGTAGCTGCGGACGTAGTCGATCTCGTCGGAGATCTGGGTGTGGTGCTTGATCTCGTGCCTGCCGCCGAGCCATTTGACGGCCTCGTTTTCCGGCATGGAGATGCGGCGCTTGTAGACCACATCCTCGTACTTCTTCTTCAGCTCCACGAAGACCGGGCTGGTCTTGGTGGCGGTGCCGTAGCTGCGCACCCGGAGCTTTTCCTTGTAGGCGGGCTTCTCGATGCTGCGGCGGATCAGCCGGTAGCTGTCGGTGTCGAAGTACAGGTTGCAGATGGTGGTGCGGCCGTACTCGTCCAGCGCCATGTGCTCCGCCATGACCTTCAGCAGCTGTTCCTTCTGCTGCTTCGTCATCATATATTTGATTTCATAGCGTTTGAAAATCGCCTGATATGCCATGGGTTTCGCCTCCTTGCGGGTTTCTGGTATCAGCTTAACAGGTCAACCCTAAAGGAACCTTAAAGGAGAAATCTTTTTTCGAAGGTTCCGGGGTGTTTCCCGTTGTCTGAGGCCAGTATAGCCGGGGAAACTAAATTCAACTTTAATGAGAAACAAATAAATCTTTTTTCGTTTTGCGGCTTCTTCCGAATCTCCAGAGCAGCACTGCCAGCAGCCAGGTGACCAGGGTCAGCATCAGCAGGATCACTACGCCGGCGCCCCAGCCCCACATCAGAAAGCCGTAGAAATCATGCCGGTCGGGCCAGTCGCCCACGCCCTGGATCAGGATGTTGCCGAGATAGCCAACCGCGTAAACCAGCATAGGCGCCACGGCCCAGAGGGTCTTTCGGAAGGAGATCGGCACGTCGCTGTCCATTGTCAGATACCCGAGGATCGACAGCACCGGCAGCAGCAGGTGGAGCCACAGGTTTCCGCCAAGGAACATGCCGCCGTAGCCGTACACCGGCCCCAGAAACCCCATGACCGTCAGAAAGGTGAGTCCCACCGCCGCGGTGCCCATGAGCTTGAAGACCTGCATCCGCTCCGAGACCCGGTTCCGGATCCGCGCGATCGCAAAGGCCAGACAGACGCCTGCGTTGAACAGGTTGGACAGCACCGTGAAAAACCGCAGACTCCGCCATCCCGGCATGGACAGCATCCCGCCGTCGGTGATGGCAAAGACCATCGCCCCCCAGGATAGCAGACTGAGGGTGAAGATCAGCAGATTCAGGAGGATGGAAATGGTTCGTTTCATAGGCAGAAAGAAAGTTCAAATTCCAGTTTATCGGGGAGTTGGATGGAGCAAAGCCTTCCCCTTGAGGGGAAGGTGGCACGGCGGGAAAGGCGACGGATGAGGTGGATATCTTTTGCTTCTGCCGAAACTTGGCCACCTCATCAGTCTCGCTTCGCTCGACAGCTTCCCCTCAAGGGGAAGCCTTTAAATGTGGAAGCTTCGCCCCGTTAAACTCTCAATTTATCAAACATCGCGGAGCCTTTTGGGCTCCGCGGTATTCAGCATTGGCTGATCTTCACGCGTTTTCCGGCGGCCTTCAGGGTCTCCTGCAGCTCCTGCATCAGGCGGAACTTGTTTTCGAAGCTGAACTCCGTGTCGTCCTGGGCGGCGTTGGAGGCGTTGCCGAAGAGGATGTTGATCTCGCTGGCCTCCTCCATCAGGAGAGTCGCCAGAGCGGCGGCGCCGTCGGTGCGGCGCTCCAGCTCCAGCGTCAGCAGCGGGTCGGTTTTATAAGCCTTCAGCAGCTCCGTCAGAGCGGCCAGGGTCACGGCGCCCTCGGTCACCAGATCCACGCCGCGGATCTCGCTCATGGGCGGGACGGGCTCGTCGCCGGAGCTGGGCATCACGTGGACCCGCTGGTTTAAGAACTTTGCCACGGCTTTGGCGGTACTGCCGCCGCAGACCACGTGCTTGCCCTCTTTGGCGAAGAACAGACGCATGGTGCTCAGATCGTCGTCCTTATTTTCCGGCGGGCCGATCATGATGTTCACCACGCTGCGCTCTCTGAGCCGCAGGATGGCGATGGTGGTGTCGTCGTGAAGCTCGCCCAGATCCAGCGCCTCCACGGTGGAATACATTCTCGCTGCGATCCGCTGGGCCGGCAGGGAGGGATCGCTGTTGCGGGCGAGGAAATCCTCGATGTCCGCCTGGGGCCAGCCCTCATAGGTGGTGGTGCCGCGGCCGGCCTCGGCCACGCCGTCGGAGAACATGACCACCATGTCGCCGGGCTCGAAGGTCAGGCGGCTCTCGTGGAGCTCCTTCTCCTGAGCGAAGCGGACGGAGTAGTTGTATCGCTGCGCCACGCCGTTGTGGATGAAGATGGCGGGCGGGTTGTCATACTGCACCAGCTCCACATGGCGCCCCCGGGTGGAGGCGATGGTGAAGGTGGCATAGGCGATCTGCACGTCCTTTCGCAGCGGCAGGGTCGCCGCCACGGTGGAGACGCATTCCTCCAGCGGGATGTTGCCGGAGAGCATGGTCTGGAGCATGGTGCTGGTGAGGGTGGAGAGGATGTTGGCCTTCACGCCGGAGCCCATGCCGTCGGAGAGGATGATCCGCGCGCCGTCCTCTGAGCGCTCCCAGAGACACTGGTCGCCGCAGAGACTCTCGCCGTTTTTGTGGACGCTGACGACGCCCACGTCCCAGACCAGGTTCCGGTCCAGATTCCTTGCCTTACGCATCGTCGTTCTCCTCGCCTTCCTCATCCAGCAGGATCGCCTGCTTCAGATCGTGGACGGCCACCTTGGTTTCGGCGGCGGTCTCACCCAGAAGTCCGGCAATCTGGTGGACGATGCGCAGCTGGTTGTCGATGATGACGTCGGCCAGCTCCGCCGCGTGGAGCTTGGTTTTCTGCACCTGCTCTCTTCTCTGGCGGGACTGGGTCACGTCGCGCATGATGCAGGTATAGACCGTGCGCTCCGGGTCGCAGATGAAGATCCGCTCCAGATACACGTTGTATTCCGCCAGATACACCCGGTCGGTGTACTGGGTCTCGTCCATGCCCATGAGCTTGACGAAGTCGTATTCGTCCATGATGCGGCTCACCGGGTAGCCCACGATGTCGGCGGTGTCCTTGATGCCGAAGATCCGGCAGGCGGCCTTGTTGATCTGCCGCACCTTGAGACTCTTGCCCACGGTGATGATGCCCTCGGGGGAGACGTTGATGATCTTCTCGGAGTAGGTCTCGGCCTTCTCCTTCATGTAGGGCATGCACATGCTGATCTCGGCGCGGCCGGCGTAAACGGCTTTGGCCTTGTCCCGGCAGGTGCGGTAGCCGCACAGACCGCAGTCGATCTCGTCCTCCTTGGTGAACTTAGCCATCTTTCTGAGAATGCCGGTGATGGCGCTCTCGGGGGGCTCCTCGTCGGGACGGATGTGGTGGTCCTCCATGGAGCGGTACATATCCACCTGCTCC
>CADCQK010000051.1 GCA_902803575.1 Oscillospiraceae bacterium | reverse complement strand
TATCAAATCTCCGACGGGCGGCTGATGCTGCAGGTGAGCTTCGCCAACATCTCCCTGGGCGGCTATGCCTCGCTGGTGCTGGTGGATCTGCGGGCAGGTAAGACGCTGATTTCCGACATGGCCCCCTTCCTGGGCGGGAAGGACCGTTACGTGCTGCCCGCCAGGGGTGATGTGCCGAATCTGGTGCGCTTCCGGGTGGGGAAAGCCCTGTTTGAGGTGGATACCGGCGAGGAATGGAAAACCATCCGCTACGAAAACGGGGACGTGAAGTGTGAGATGCGCGCCCATATCCCTGCGGGGCTGGAGAACATCACCACCGTGCTGCCCTTCCGGGGGTACCCCGACCGCTACTTCATGACCACCAAACAGAACTGCATGCCCTGTGAGGGCACGGTGCAGGCAAAGGGGCAGCGCTGGCACTTCTCTCAGGAGGACACCTTCTGCATCCTGGACTGGGGCCGCGTCTGTACGCCCTACTCCCTGGTGTGGTACTGGGGCAACGGCTCCGGCTGGGCGGTGGACGAACAGGGCGGGAAACACCTGTTCGGCTTTGAGATCACCTGGGGCATCGGGGACGAGTCCCAGGCCACCGAGACCTGTTTGTTCTGCGACGGCAAGGCCCACAAGTTCGGCGCCGTGGACGTGGAGACCTTCCCCAAGCCGGACCGCTGGATGGAGCCCTGGCGCTTTGTATCGGAGGACGGGCGCTTCAACCTTACCATGACGCCGACCTACGACCACCACAGCGATCTGAACGTGCTGGTCATGCGCATGCACAGCCACCAGGTTCACGGCCTTTGGAACGGCACGGTGACGCTGGATGACGGCCAGGTGCTGGAGATCCGTGACCTGCCGGCCTTTTGCGAGTACGTGGAAAACCGCTGGTAAAAGCACCAGCAAAAGGCAAACTGGGAGCGCTTTGGCACATGTTTGAATACAGCCGCAAAACAAGGGAGACAGACCGCTTGGCCTGCCTCCCTTTTGTTATGATGTGCTTCAAACGATTCCTGTGTTTTCTGCTGGGGCCGGATTTCATTGGTCTTGTGTATCAGGATGAGAGAAAGATCCTGCTGCGCAACCGCTCCGGCTTGTTTGCGTTATTTCATCTGATTATATACAACGACCTCGTCCGCCGATTTCTTTTTCGACGGATGACCCTCAGCCGCGGGATAACCCAGCGGCGCAACCGCGATCACGACGTAATCCTCCGGGATATGCAGCAGCGCACGAACCTTTTCCGGCTGAAACCAGCCCAGCCAGCAAAACTGCAGACCCAGCGACACCGCTTCCAGCGTCATATAGGACATGGCGATCGCGCCGTCCATGCTGCGCGCGCTCTGGCCGCAGATCATGGTACGGTCTCCGGAGGCGCACTCCACCAGAATCGCAGGCGCCGTTTCGATCCATTTCTGCCCTTCACATGCGTCCACCATCTGACGGATCAAATCCCTGTCCGTCACGATGATGTGCTTGTTGAGCTGCTGATTGCTGGCAGTCGGCGCAAGGCGTCCGGCTTCCGCAATCTGCGCGAGCTTTTCCGGCTCAATCGGCCTGTCGACGTACTTTCGGACGCTGTAGCGCGCTTTGATCGCTTCCATGACTTCCATGGGTAGTAGCCTCCTCAAATTATCTGCGCGGTGAAGAAACCGCTTTCGATGGCGGCGCGGATGTTGCCCGCCTGCACGGCGTCGCCGACCACATGATACGGCTTGCCGGAGGCCTTGACAGCGTCCAGCAGCGCGGTCTCCGGCCGCGTGCCGAGAGAGGTGATAAGCGTGTCGAAGGGGATCTCCACCTCTTCACCGGACAGCAGGTCCTTCGCCTGCACGCTGTTCGCGTTCACCTTCAGAATCTGGTGGCTGACGAAGCTCTTGAGCCCCATCTCCTCCAGCTTGGGCATGATGGTCATGTGGGTCAGCTGCTCCTCGTCGCTTCCGAGCATGGGCAGCATCTCGATGATCGAGACGTCATAGCCCTCGCCCATCAGCATATAGGCGCACTCCACGCCGGTCTGACCGCCGCCGGCAATGAGGATTTTGCCATTGACGGAGACCTTCTTTGTCAGCACGTCCGGCGCGGTGACGGTTTCGATCTCCTGGATGCCGGGGATCGGCGGCACGAACGGATGGCCGCCCGTGGCAAGCACGATCACATCACAATCCAGATTCTTTACGGCTTCCTCATCCAATTCCGAATTCAGATGGACGTGAACGTTCGGGAGCTTTGCAAGCTGCGCCTCATAATAGCGCGGGACGTTGTTCAGCACTTCCTTGCCGGGAGAGGCCTTCGCCGCCATGATCTGCCCGCCGCAGAAGCGGTCCGTCTTATCATAAATGTCGATCTCATGCCCCATGCTGCCGCAGCGGTATGCGATCTCCAGTCCGCTGGGTCCCGCGCCGATGACGGCGATGTGCTTCTTCTCCTGCGCCTTGGGCAGCGCATTGCCGAACTTCCACTCGCGGCCGGCGATGGGGTTGACGCGGCAGCGCAGCACGCACAGATTGGCGATGCGGTCACCGATGCAGTGGTTGCAGGAGACGCAGCGGCGGATGCCCTCGGCGTCACCGCAGGCGACCTTCTTCGCCCACTCCGGCTCCGCGATCCACGCGCGGGAGAGGGAGATGAAATCCGCCTGTCCGTTTTCGAGCACCTGCTCGGCGATCTCCGGATCCTGCAGACGGCCCTGCACGAACACCGGGATGCTGACCGCGTCCTTGATCTGCTTGGAGAGCGGCGCCAGCGCGGCCTTCTCATGATACACCGTCGGGCAGAGCCACGGGATGGACATCATCAGGCCGGCGGCGCAGTCGATGGCGTCCACACCGGCGGCCTCCGCCATTTTGCACAGCTCCACAGATTCCTCGATCTGCCGTCCGGCCTCGCCGATCTTCTCATCGATGGCGATGCGCAGGATGACCGGGAAGCGCGGGCCAACATTTTTGCGGGTCTCTGCGATCAGCTCCATGAGGAAACGGGCGCGGTTCTCCAGACTGCCGCCGTACTCGTCCGTGCGGTTGTTAAAGAACGGAGAGAGAAACTGCGCGATCAGATAGCCGAAGTGCGCATGGATCGTGACGGCGTCAAAGCCTGCGCGCTGGGCGCGGCCTGCGGCCTTGCCGAAGTTGATGACCGTCTGATGGATCTCCTCGATGGTCAGCGGGCGAACGGGCTTGTTCGCCACGGGGCAGCGGATCGTGCCGGGCGCGACATTCATTGCGTCGGTCATGCCGTCCGTTCCGGCGTCATAGGGAACGCCCAGCGCCTGCGCGCCGCCGCCCGGCGTGAGCAAGACGGAGATCTTCGCGCCCTCCAGATGCACGGCGTCCGTCAGCTCGCCCATCATGGGGATAAAGGCGTCGTCATCCAGCCGCGCGGAGCGGGGATACGGGTCGATCGGATCGATCTTGGTATTGGCCTGCACCTGGTGGGTCGTGATGAGCGCCGCGCCTCCTTTGGCACGCTCCACATAGTAGGCGATCTCCTCCTGGGAGATGCTGCCGTCCTCGCGGGTAAAGTGGGTTTCCGTCGGCCCCATCAGGATGTGGTTTCTGAGGGCCATGGTACCGATTCTGCCGGGCTCCAAAAGCTTTTCAAACATGGGGTGCTCCTCCTTAAAAATATCTTCTTTTCTCCGCGCCGACCGTGGTTTCCTCGGAATGGCCGGAGTACAGGACGGTGTCATCGGGCAGGGTCAGGATCTTGTCGCGGATGCTCTCCACGATGTCCTGACGGCTGCCGCCGGGGTACTGGAAGTTGCCGATGCTGGCTTTGAAGATCGTGTCGCCCACGAAGGCGGCGCGGTCTTTTTCGCTGTAGTAGACCACGGAATCCGTGGTATGTCCGGGCGTATGGATCACGCGCAGAGAAAACGCCGGGTTGGCTTCCAGAGAGATCACAGCTCCATCGAGGAGCTTCTCCACATTCTGCACGATCCAGTTCCCGACGCAGAAGGCGGAGAGGTTCATACGCGGATCGAGCAGGTATCGATCGGCGTTCTCATGCGCCAGCACCGGGATATTCAGAGCCTTCCGAAGCGCATCCACGGCGCCGGTGTGGTCGAAATGGCCATGGGTCAGCAGGATCTTTTCGATCGTCCAGCCCTCGCGCTGAATGATGGCGAGCAGCCGCTCCGCCTCCGCGCCGGGGTCGATCAGAAAACCGTGCCCGGTTTCCTCGTCGAGATAGAAAAAGCAGTTCTCCGCAAAATAGCCCTTTACGGGTACGCATCTGACCATGGTCTCACCGGATCCGGCAACCGTCCGGGCCGCACTGCATACCGGACGCGACCGCGGTCTGCTCCTGCGCCGAGAGCTTCAGCAGCGCCTGCCGCAGCCCCTCGGCGCTGGGCGCGCCGGAGACCGTATAGCGTCCGTTGATGAGGAAGAACGGCACACCGTAGATCCCGCGGGAGGCCGCTTCACGCTCGTCTGCCAGCACCACCGCCTGATAGCGGTCGGAGGAGAGCACCTCGCGCACCTCATCCGCGTCCAGACCGCAGTCTTCGCCGATCTTCTGCAGAAGCGCACGATCGGCGAGCTCCTTGTTCTGCGTGAAATAGGCGTCAAACAGTGCCTCGATCACGCGCTCGGTGAGCTCCGCGTCGCCCTTGCTCTGTGCCAGCTTTGTCAGCCGATGGGCGTCCATGGTGTTCGTGAACAGTGTCGTTGCGTAGCGGAAGTCGATGCCCTCGTCGCGTCCCATCTGAGAGATCGTCTCGATCTGCTGCCCGGCGGCCCCAAAGGAGATGTGATACTTCTTGGCAAAGCGCGTCTGCGTATCGCCGGCGGCGTGCTCCCCTGCCGTGGGATCGAGCTGGAAGCTCTTCATCTCCACCTCCACATTCCGCAGCTCCGGCACGGAGGAGAGAACCTTTTTCAGCCGCGCCTCGCCGATGTAGCAATAGGGGCAGGCGTAGTCCGACCAGTAGGTGATCTTCATGGAAATTCCTTCTTTCAAAAAATAAAACACGTTCTATTTGCAATTATACGCAAAGTGTGTTATGATGTCAACAGTTTTTTAGAACAAGTTTTATTTTTTTCTTTTTGAGGTGACTCCAAATGGCAGGAAAACGCGGCCGCCCCTCCAAGACGGCTTCGCCGACGGATACGAAGCAGCAGCTGATCGACGCGACGGTTGCGCTGATCAAGAAATACGGCGCAGACAGTATCACGGTGCGCAATGTTTGTGACGAATCCGGGCTCAGCATCGGCACGTTCTATCACCACTTTCAGAACAAGGACGATCTGCTGATGCACTTTATTCGTGAGGAATCCTTCGACAGCTTTGTGCTCGATACGCCGCTGAGCGACATTGCCGGGCGCGTCTGCGAGCTTTACATGCATCTGATCAACCGCTATCTCTCTCTGGGCGAGGATTTTATGAAGAGCTTTTATACCACCGGGAACACCGCCCTCTCTGCCTACATGGGGCAGACAGACGGCAAATTCGCGGAGGGTACCGTCATGGCGCGGTGCGAAAAAGAGCTCCTCGACGCCCAAGCGCTCGGCTTCCTGAAAAAAGAAGCAGACGCCCACACACTGAGCATGGACATCTGCACGATTGTAAAAGGCTGCGTCTTTGAATGGGCGCTGGATGACGGAAATATGGAGATTGAAAGCACGCTTCGAAGAATTGTGCGGGCAGTTTTCGGCAGTATTTAAGGCAAATCGAAAAAAAGAAAAATGGAGCAGATCTATGATCCGCTCCATCATTTTGTTCAAATCAGTATCCGATGTCCTTCACCAGAAACTGCTGGCCGCCGAGGATCTTTTTCTCCCGGCTGCCGCATTTGGGGCAGCGCCCCTCCTGCTTCATAACGTTGTAGAGACTCTGGCAGTCCCGGCAGAGCGCCTGACCCCGGACGGTCTGGATCCGCAGCTCCGTGCCGTTAAAGATCGGGCGATCCTCCGTGACCACGGGAAAGTATTTCTCGAAGAACAGCGGCACATAGCCGGTGAGTTCCCCGATCTCCAGGGTGATATAGCCCACATGGTCCAGGCCGTTGTCCTTCGCCACGCTCTCCACCAGATCCACCGCCTTGGTCAGCACACCGATCTCGTGCATATCAGATCTCCTTTTTCACGATGCGGCGGCCGATCTTCTGTGCGGTGGTCTTCAAAACCAGCGGCACCAGCTTCTCGTATTCCACGCCCCAGGCATCGAACTCCTTGTGGAGACGGATGGCGTCGAACTTGCAGCGGGTGGTGCACAGGCCGCAGCCGATGCAGATGTTCCGGTCCACTCTGGCCGCGCCGCAGCTGAGGCAGCGGGCCGCCTCGGTTTTGACCTGCTCCTCTGTGAAGGGGAGGCGGTCATCCCGGAAAGTCTTGACCTTCTTCTCGTCCACGCCGTGCTTCTGGCGGGAGGCGGTGTCGTAAGAGCCGATGACCAGATTATCCTTATCGATGTAGTGGAAGTTGTCCCGCTTCACGCGGCCCAGGGTGAGGCTGTGGCCCTCGTGCACAAAGCGGTGCAGGGAGTCCGCGCCCTCCTTGCCGGCGGCGATGGCGTCGATGAC
>CADCQK010000050.1 GCA_902803575.1 Oscillospiraceae bacterium | reverse complement strand
GGCGAGCGGGAGGACAAATCCGCCCCTGCGGCGCAGAAAATGATGGAGGAAGCCGGCTACGAGATCGCGGGCTACGCCATGCTGCCGGACGAGCGGGAGCAGCTGGCCGCGAAAATGCGGGAGGTCTGCGACAATGACCTTGCGGATCTGCTGGTGACCACCGGCGGCACCGGCTTTTCGCCCCGGGACTGCACGCCGGAGGCCACCGCCGACGTGACCGAGCGGGCTGTCCCCGGCATTCCCGAGGCCATGCGGTATTATTCTCTCCAGATCACGCCCCGCGCCATGCTCTCCCGCGCCTCTGCGGGCATCCGGAAGGGCACCCTAATCGTGAATCTCCCCGGCAGCCCCAAGGCTGTGGCGGAGTGCTTGGAGTTCATTCTCCCTAGTCTGGAGCACGGGCTGGAGATCCTCAGAGGTACCGCGCACAACTGCGCCCGTACTTAAGTACATAAATCCAAAGAGAGGAAGTGCCGAACATGAAGAAAATCCTCGCCCTGCTGCTGTGTGCAGCGATGCTGTTCGCCCTGGCGGCCTGCAGCAGCAAGCCCGCCGCCGAGCCCGAAGGCTCCGAAGCGGCCGAAGAACCCGCCGCGGAGGAAGTGACCCTTTACGTCTTTGCCGCCGCCTCCATGACCGAGACGCTGGATCAGATCATTGAGCTCTACAAGACTGTGGCGCCCAATGTGACCATCGTCCCCACCTATGATTCCTCCGGCACTCTGAAGACCCAGATCCAGGAAGGCGCTGCCTGCGACATTTTCATCTCCGCCGCTCAGAAGCAGATGAACCAGCTGGACGCCGCCAAGGACGCCGAGGGCGGTAACGAGGAAGGCCTCGACTTCGTCCTCTCCGACACCCGCGTCGACCTGCTGGAGAACAAGGTTGTTCTGGCCGTTCCCGATGAAAATCCCAAGGGCATCGAGACCTTTGCCGATCTCGGCACCGACAAGCTGAGCCTCCTGTGCATCGGCAACGAGGACGTGCCTGTGGGCGCTTACTCCGAGGAGATCCTCACCAATCTCGGCATCCTGGAGACTCTGGAGCAGAGCGGCAAGCTGACCTACGGCTCCAACGTCAAGGAGGTCACCACCCAGGTCAAGGAGGGCACCGTGGACGCCGGCATCATCTATGCCACCGACGCCTTCTCCGCCGAGCTGACCGTGGTGGATCAGGCCACCAGTGACATGTGCAAGCAGGTCATCTATCCCGCCGCAGTTCTGAACATCACCGAAAACGAGCAGGCCGCCCGCGACTTCCTGGCCTTCCTCCAGTCTGACGAGGCCATGGCTGTGTTTGAGGCTGTGGGCTTCGCGCCCGCACCGTAACAGGAGCGATATGAGCGATTTTACCCATTTCAACGAAACCGGACACGCCCACATGGTGGACGTGTCCGAGAAGACAGCCACGGTGAGAACCGCCGTGGCTGCCGGCCGTGTCAAAATGAACCGGGAGACCTTCGAGCTGGTGAAATCCGGCGGCATGAAGAAGGGCGACGTGCTGGGCACGGCCCAGATCGCGGGCATCATGGCGGCGAAGAAAACCTCCGACCTGATCCCCATGTGCCATACCCTGCTGCTGAACGGCGTGGATCTCAGCTTTGACTTAAACGAGGCTGATTGCACCGTGGATATCACTTCCACGGTCAAGTGCACCGGGGTCACCGGTGTGGAGATGGAGGCCCTCACGGCGGTTTCCGTGGCTGCCCTCACGGTTTACGACATGTGCAAGGCTGTCCAGAAGGACATGGAGATCACGGACATCCGTCTTTTGAAAAAAACCGGCGGCAAGTCCGGGGTGTTTGAAAGAGCGGAGTAATGGATCTCTACCCCCTTTATAACGCCCTCAGGATCGCGGCCATCAGCTGCGTGATCGTGTTTTTCCTGGGCATCTTTTTCGCCCATTGGGTAGCGAAGCTGCCGAGGGCGCTGAAGGGCATTTTAGACGTGGTGCTCACGCTGCCGCTGGTTTTGCCGCCGACGGTCGTGGGCTATTTTCTGCTGGTGTTGTTCGGGCCCAACCGGGCTTTCGGAGCCTGGATGATGAGCACCTTCCACCTGCGGCTCACCATGGTCTGGTATTCGGCCATCTTCGCTTCCGTGGTGGTGGCGTTTCCGCTGATGTACCGCACCGCACGTGGCGCCTTTGAGAGCTTCGACCCGACGCTCCGGGCCTCGGCCCAGACCCTGGGACTCTCGAATTCTTACATCTTCTGGCGCATCCAGATGCCCTACTGCCGGCAGGGGATCCTGGCAGGCACGGTGCTGGCCTTTGCCAGAGCTCTGGGCGAGTACGGCGCCACCAGCATGATCGCGGGCTACACCCCCGGCCGCACCGCCACCATCTCCACCACGGTCTATCAGCTCTGGCGCACCAACAACGACGCCCTGGCCTTCAAGTGGGTGCTGATCAACGTGGCCATCTCCTTTGTGGTGCTGATGGCTGTGAACCTGCTGGAGAAGCGGGAGCGAAGGGAGGCGCGGTGAATGTCTGTAAAAGTCGACATCGAAAAGCGCCTCGGCGATTTTCATCTGAACATTAACTTCGAGGCAGCCGACGTTGTCCACGGTCTGCTGGGCGCATCCGGCTGCGGCAAGAGCATGACCCTTCGCTGCATCGCCGGCGTCGTTGCCCCGGATCGGGGCCGCATCGAGGTGAACGGCCGGGTGCTGTTCGACAGTGAGAAACACATCCATCTCACCCCGCAGCAGCGAAAGGTGGGCCTGCTGTTTCAAAACTACGCGCTTTTCCCCAACATGACTGTGGAGGGGAATCTTCTTGCTGCCCTCCGTGGACAGCAGCGGGAGACGGCGCAGAAAAAGGTCGCGGAGATGATCCGCCGCTTTCATCTGGAGGGGTTGGAGCGCCACTGCCCCAGTCAGCTTTCCGGCGGACAGCAGCAGCGGGCCGCACTGGCGAGAATCCTGCTGACGGAGCCGGAGATCCTGATGCTGGACGAGCCTTTGTCCGCACTGGACAGCTATCTTCGCTGGCAGACGGAGCTGGAGCTCATGGATCTGCTGGATCGGTTTTCCGGCACGACGCTGCTGGTGACCCACAGCAGGGAAGAGGTGCGGCGGCTCTGCGATACGGTGACGGTGCTGGACGCCGGAACGGGCCGGGGCGCCATGCCGGTGCAGGCGCTGTTCGACGCCCCCGAGACCCTCTCCGCCTGTCTGCTCTCCGGCTGCAAGAATTACAGCCGCGCTGAGAAGATCGGCCCTGACCGCATCCGCGTATCGGACTGGGGCGCGGAGCTCCGCTGCGGCGAAGTGCCGGCTGGGCTGCAATATGCTGCCATTCGGGCACATCATATTGAAAGTGCGGAGGGGCCGGGAGAGAACGTGATCCCCTGCCGGGTGCAGCGGGTGATCGAGGACGTGTTTTCCACCATCCTCATGGCCGAAACCGCAGGCGGAACGCCGCTGCGGGTAGAGCTGGAGAAAGCAGATTTCCGGCAGACAGAGGCGGGCCAGACGCTGTATCTGCGCCTGCCAATCGAGCGGATCATGCTGCTGAAATGAGGTGAATCTATGCGGCCAATGGAAATCTCCGCCGCTGTGCTGGCAGGTGGCTATTCCACCCGAATGGGGCGGGACAAGGCGTCGCTGCCCTTTGGAGACGGCACACTGCTGACCCATCAGACGCGAAAGCTGCAAAGCCTCGGCATCGAGGAAGTATTGATCTCCGGAACCGCTGACGGCATTCCGGATGTGTACCCCCATCGGGGGCCGCTGAGCGGGATTCACGCCTGTTTGCTGCAGGCGAAGCACGACGCGGTGCTGTTTCTCAGCGTGGACGCGCCGCTGGTGCCGGAGGAAACGCTGTTGTCTTTGATCGAGGTCCACACCGGCGGCGTCACCCTTTTGGAGCACGACGGCGAGGTCGAGCCGCTGATGGGGATCTACGACCGGGCGCTGGCAGCGACATGCGAAGAAATTCTCCAGACAGAGCGCACCTCGGTGCGGCGGCTGCTGGATCAGGCTCAGGTGCGAAGGGTTTCCTACACCGGCGACCCGGCGCTGCTCTTTAACTGTAATACCCCGGAGGCATACCAAAAGCTCTTGCACGCAAACAGACCTTCTTTCTCGTAAGCAGAGAAAGAAGGTCTGTTTTTATATGGCCAGCAACAGCGCCAGCATCAGGCTGAACAGGTTGCTGAGAAAGTTCACTGCGTCGTTGTTGAGCCAGCGAAGGCCGGAGGCGAGCCGGGTATCTTCGCCGCAGTGGGTCTCCCGCTCGGTGACCATGCCACAGACGGTGCAGAGATATTTCGCCTGGGCTCGGGAGCCCAGCACGCTGTCGAAGGTGACGCCGAGAAAGCCCGCCAGGGTCACGGTCAGCAGCGCCTTTGGGTTCCCGGTTCCGAGACTGAACACCAGCGCGACGACCGCGGCGCCCAGCAGCTCCGAAAGTGTACCTACCAGACTCACGCCGCCGGAGAGTCCGGCAGGGATGGGCTTCAGGGTGATGATATCCCGTGGTGGAGATTTCGAGAGCGGCCCCAGCTTGGAGGCCAGAGAGTCCGCCAGACTTTCCGCCATCACACCGGCGTAAGCCAGAAGGAAGCCCTTCCATCCGGTGATCCCGTAGAGCAGCATGGCGCACCCCGCGACACCCACGTTGCAGAGCACCCGCACCGCGTCGCGGCTGCCGGATTTGCGGCGAACGGCGTAAGGGTCGGTCCGTTCGCCGGCAAACCGGTCGGCGGCCACCGTACCAAGCAGCGTCACCGCCAGGATCGCGAAGGCGGCGCCTCCGCCGTATGCGGTAATCAGGAGGCAGAGCGCCCAGGCCAGCGTGGTGCCGCCGGGGGTGAGCGCCCGCTTCCAGAGGGCCAGCCCCGCCAGGGAGGAGCTGAGCAGGAGAGCATACAGGACTTGCATCGGTATGTCCTCCTTCTTGAAAAGAGATGATAGGAGAATCAGTCGGCGCTATCCACGTACTGTTCGCCGCCGTGGATGTAGCCGGGCTGCTTGGTCGAAATAATGTCTGCCTCTCTGGGATCAGAGTCCATCAGATGCATCATGCTGCCGGCAAAGTGCTTGTAGAACCAGACGCCGGGGGTGAAGACCAGCTTCACATAGAGCACCGACAGCCAAACCCGGAAGCGGCTGGGCTCGGTGACCTTCTGGACGCGGCTTTCGGTGTAGACCATTTTGCCGATGTGCTTCGGGCAGTTGGACTCGCAGATACCGCATCCCAGGCACTTGTCCAGATCGATCTTGTGGTTTCCGTTCTCGTCAAAGCTGAGTGCCTGGACGGGACATGCCTTCACGCACTTCCGGCAGTGGACGCACTCGTTCTCCCGGAACTGGGGAAGATAGGGACCGTTGTAATTCACGAAGGGCACGTGGTACTGGGTCTTCAGCGTCAGCGGCATGCAGCAGCAGGGGCAGCAGAAGCAGAGGTTGTCCTGGTAGGGCTGGACGCAGCTTTCCACCACGGCGATGAGGTTCCGCTTGTGGGCCATCTCCGCCACGGCGAGACATTCCTCCACGCTGACTGCCCGCTCGCCGGCCTTCTTTTTCAGCTTGCCGTAAAAGTTCAGACCGAAGCAGGTGTTGATGGGATTGTCGCAGTTTCCGCGCACCGTGCGGCAGACGCAGGGACTCACGGCGATGTCTGTGGTGTTTTGGATGATGTCCTTGGCCACCTCGATGGGCACGACTACGGAGTTGGTGTGGATGTAGCGGTAGTGGAGCTCCAGGCTCTTGCGGATCAGCGGGCCGATGACGGGCTTCACCGCCAGCTGCCCCATCATGTAGGAAAACCGCACCACGTCCACGGTGTTTTTCAGGTGCTTTTTCAGGAAGTTGGCGCGGAATCTCGCCTCGCTGTCATAGAGGGTGATGCCGTTCACCTCCACCTTGCGGGAGGTGTAGCGGTTGGTGCTCTGTACTTCAGTTGCCATGATGATTCTCCTTTTCACAGATCCGGTTGATTGAAATCTCTTCGATCTCAGTGTAGCAGACACACTATGAAAAAGATAATATTTTGTCAAACGAAGTTGATAACACGTTCGGTTATGAACTTGATAACCAGAGGGATATTTGACTTTTGCCCGGCGAAACAGTAGAATCATTTTGGAAAACAAAGCGAAGGAGGCGGGCAGATGGAACTGCGGGATCTCAGATATTTCTGTGTCACGGCGGAGCTGGAGAGCGTCACCCGTGCGGCGGACACCCTGTGCGTGTCGCAGCCCTTTGTGACGAAGGTGATCCACCGTCTGGAGGAGGAACTGGGCACCCAGCTGTTCGATCTGGAGAAGCGGCGGATCGTCCTGAATGAAAACGGCGCCTATTTCTACCGGGAGGCCAGGGACATCCTAAACCGCCTGGATCGGCTCATCGACAATATGGCTGCGAGACAGGAGCAGGCGGAGTTCACCACACAGCTGCTCTATAACAACGCGGGATACCTGAGTGCATTGAACAACGCCTTCATGGAGCACTATCCCAAGGGCGTCCTGTCAGAGACCTTCGCCCGCCGCAGTGAGATCATCGACCTGCTGAACACCGGGAAAGCGGACTTCGCCATCACGCTGCCGCCCATCACCGGGGAAGAGTCCCGGATGATCGAGACCATCACGGTTTTAAAAGATACCGGCAGCATCATGGTGCCGCCGGATCATCCACTGTATGAAAAGAGCTTCGTCACCTTCGAGGAGCTGGCCCCGTACCCCATCGTCATCGCCCCCAAGGGCAGCGGCATGCGGGACACCATCGATTCGATCTACGCGAAACACGGCATGACCCCCAACGTGGTCTATGAGACCAATGACATGGATCTGCAGCAGCGGGCAGTGCTGGTGAACAAGATCGGCATCGCCTTCATGTCCATCATCCACACCAGAGATCCGCTGATCGGCCAGTACTGCCGCAAGACCCTCTCGGATCACTGCTTCGGCACCGTGGGTCTCAGCTACAACAAATTCCGCCCCATGACCGCGGGGATGCAGGAGTTCAAGCGCTTCGCCGTGGCCTTTTTCTCCAAGCTTCAGGAGATGGCAGACGAAATTTAAAAAGAATACGCTCCGACTGAACATACAGCCGGAGCGATTTTATTTCAGTACGAAGGTGTTGCCGTCAAATTCGATGAGCCCGTCGGCCTGCATGCTTGTGAGCTCTCTGGACATGGCGCTGCGGTTGGCGTGGAGGAAGTTTGCCATTTCGGTGCGGTTGAGGGGGACGGTGATGTATTTGCTCCCCTGCCGCTGGGACTGGACGGAGAGATAGGCCAGGATCTTTTCTCTAAGCGAGCCCTTGGCGGCGATCTCGATCTTCTCCATCAGCTTGAGATTGTTCTCTCCTAGCATGGCGCACAGGTTCCGGGATACCGCCGCGTGGAAGTCGCACTGCTTTTTACATGGGGTCAGCACATGATCCAGCGGCAGGAACAGCACCTCCGTATCCTCGGCGGCCAGAAAAGAGACGTGGCCGGCCCGCTCTCCGCACAGGGCGGAGGTCTCGCCGAAGAGCTCGCCCGGACCCATATAGGCCAGCAGCGTCAGGCGGCCCCAGACGTCCTCCTTCAGCATATGCACCAGACCGCTGCACACGATGCCCACGTCCTGTACATGATCCTGCTCCAGATGGATGTATGCTCCCTTTTTGTAGGAGCGGCTGTAGGTCTTGAGACAGCCCAGCAGCGCCGCGCGATCCTGGTCGCTGATCCCGTGAAACAGCGGCAGCTCGACGGTTGCTTTCAGATCCGAACCCATCTTCTATCCCTCCGCCTTTTGTGATGCTTTCTCTAAATCCTATTATACGCCAAAATGGTGGCAGAAATATGTTGCCTGTGCAACAACGGAGCGGATGAAGTTCGTGTAGAATAAAATCAGATCAGTGTCTGAATGGATTCTGACCGGAATTATCCTTTTCGGAGGACAATGCGATGTATGAGAATCGAGAAAGAAAAGAGAAGCTAAGCAATGTCGCCGGTATTCTGTGCGGCCTCTTCCTGGTGTGCGTTCTGGTGTTCAGCATCGTCAGCGCCCACACCATCCCCACTGTCGGCGTGCGGAGCAATGAGGTCCCCGACACGGCCATGACCGTTCAGGGCACTGCGGACGGCCGCAACGGCCCCGTCACCGTGGAGGTCGTGGCGGACAACGAGAACATCTATCAGATCCGTGTCCTCTCGGAGGAGGAGACGGAGGGCATCGGCTCCGTGGCCGTCAAGCAGCTGCCGAAGGACATCTTCGACGGGCAGGATCTGAACGCGGACGCCGTCAGCGGCGCTACGATCACCTCTGAGGCCCTGCGAAACGCCATCGTCAACGCCCTGAAGGATGCGGGCATCGAGACCAAGGCCTTCGGCCTGCGCACCGTGAAGCTGGAGCAGGTGGCCGAGCAGGTGGAAGAGGGCGCCGGCATCCAGATCATCAAGTCCGCCGACTGGGCGGAGATGTATCCCGACGAGTACAACTCCTGGCAGTCCAACGAGTCCAACAGCGAGTTCCACAGCTATCTGGAGCGGTTCCCCTATCTGAAGACCCTCTACGATGGCTACGGCTTTGCCAAGCAGTATGAGAGCGCCCGCGGCCACATGTACGTCATCGACGACGTCACCGGCACCGCGAGACCCCACCCCCTGGCCAACTGCTTCACCTGCAAGACCCCGGACTTCACCGTCATGACCAACAACATGGGCGACGAGGCCTATGCCCTCAAGTTTGAGGACGTGCTGCAGCAGGTCAACGAGCCGCTGAGCTGCTACAACTGCCACGCCAACGAGCCCGGCGACAATCCCGGCCAGATCGTCATCACCCACGCCTATCTGGCGGACTCCGTGGGCGAGGACTTCGCGGAGATCGACGCGGCCAACCTGGCCTGCGGTCAGTGCCACGTGGAGTACTACTTCGATCCCGGCACCAAGGCCACCACGCTGCCCCATGACAGCCTGGCCTCCATGTCCCCGGACGAGATCCTGAACTACTACAACACCAAGCTTCTGGTGGACGGCGAGCCCTTCGCGGACTTCACCAGTCCCAACACCGGCATCCGTGTCATCAAAGTGCAGCACCCCGAGATGGAGACTTACCTCGGCGAGGGCAGCGTCCACCGCGGCAAGTTCACCTGCGCCGACTGCCACATGACCGAGGCGGTCAACGACAAGGGTGAGACCTACATGAACCACTACCTCTCCAGCCCGCTGGAGAATCAGGAGCTCATCAACAACACCTGCTCCAAGTGCCACGCCAATCTCGTCGGTGAGATCGAGGCTCTGGAGGAGAAGGTCATCGCCCGCACCACCGAAGTGGGCGAGAATCTGGAGCAGCTCCACTTCAAGCTGACGGACGCCATCGCCTCCGGCAATTACAGCGACGCTGAGCTGGACGCCATCCGCAGTGTGGCCCGCGACGCGCAGTTCTACTGGGACTTCGTGTTCGTGGAGAACTCCAACGGCGCCCACAACTCCAAGCTGACCTATGACTGCCTGGACAAGGCCGCGGCCCTCACCGAGCAGGCTATGGGCATGTTCAAGTAATCCAAAGCAAACACAACTTCATCGAGCCGTCTGCGAATCGTAGGCGGCTCCGATTTTATCACCAGAGGCATACGAATGAATAAGATTTGGAATTTTTTGAGATCCATGCGCTTCGGGATCATTCTCCTGCTGCTGATCGCCCTGTGCTCCGTGGCGGGGTCTGTGATCCCCCAGCAGCGGGAGATCGCCTATTACGCCCAGAATTATGCCCAGCTCCACCCGGCGATCCTGTTTCTGAAGCTGAACAATGTGTTCGAGAGCTGGTATTTCATCGTCTTGCTGGCGCTGCTGTGTCTGAACCTCACGCTCTGCTCCGTGGTGCGGGTGGTCGCCCTTGCGAAGGACAAGCGCCTGCTCCAGCGCGCCGGATTGATGAAAGACTCGGAGCAGCTCACCGAGGCCGGCATGGAGAAGCTGAAAGCCCATCTGACGAAGGAACTTCACTGCAAGGCGACGCCGGTGGGGGAGAACACGGTCTACTCCAAGCGGCTCTACGGGCGCTGGGGCACCTTCCTGACCCACTTCGCCATTCTGCTCACGGTGGTCTTCGGCGCTCTGGCGCTGTATCTCCCCACGGTGACCGACGAGACCTGCATGCCGGGGGAGGCCATCACCATGCCCGACGACACGAAGATCACCGTGGAGTCCTTCCGCATTGAGAATGACAGCGGGGATCTGGACTACTCCAGCGAGATCCGCGTGACCCTCCCTGACGGCAGAGAGAGCGAGGTTTCGAGGATCCGGGTCAACTACCCCATGCACTTCGGCCCCTATAAGATCTACCAGCAGACCTACGGCACCGCGGGCTCCGTCACGGCGGAGAATGTGGAGAACGGCGAGAAGGAGGACTTCACCCTCACCGAGAGCGTCTTCCTCACCCTGGACGGGCAGAACGGCCTCTGGTACGACGCCCTCTATCCCGGCTACATCCTGGGGGAGGACGGCAACATCACCCTCATCAACAACATGGTCGGCAGTTACGAGGACCCGGTCTATCAGGTGCAGCTGGCGGAAAACGGGGAGTACATCTCCGCTCTGGCCTTCCCCGGAGACGAGTTTGAGGTGGGCGGCCTGAAGGTTCGCTTCAACGCCCCGGTGGACTATCCCGGCCTCCGGATCAAGCACACTCCCACGGTGGTGAACATCCTGCTGCTCGCGGCCTTCACGCTGATGACGGTGGGGCTGTATATCACCTTCTTCCTGCAGCCCGTGGTGGTGAAGGTGAGCCCGACCGGTTACGCAGTCGGCGGGCCGAAGCCGGAGGGCATGCGCCTGCAGCTTGAGGAGCTGCTGGGATCTGATTTACGAAAACAATCCAATGAGGAGGAATCCCCATGAGTACTTTGATGAATGTCCTGTTTTTCGGCGCCATTGTGCTGTATTTCCTCGGCGCGGTGCTGCAGTTTGTGGGCTCCAGCTTCAAAAAGCCGGGGCTGCGCAAGGCCGCGTGGATCGTCTTTCTGGTGGGCTTCTGCGCCCATACGGTGTATCTGGTGGTCCGCGGCGTGATCGCCCACCGGCTGCCGCTGGCGAACCAGTTTGAGTTTGCCGCTGCCTTTGCCTGGGGC
>CADCQK010000049.1 GCA_902803575.1 Oscillospiraceae bacterium | reverse complement strand
GCGTTGAATGTGCTGCCCATGTAACGGCGGGGCACAGGTCCCCGCCCTACGGTGGATCATTGCAGCTCGATAAACTAGAATTTGAAAACCATTCGGCGCCGATGTCTGCGCCACCGTCGAATAGCAAAAATCATTTATTAAAAGATTTTTGTAAAATATACTTGACAAGAAGAATGAGATATGATATATTTTGCTCAGAAAGCAAAAGGAGGCTTTACCTATGAACAATATGGAATACAATCTTGGAATCCTGGCGGGCATCATCGTCGGTGTTGTGATCGTGGCGGTGGCGCTCTGGTGGAACAAAAAGAAGAACGGCAGCGCGGCAGAGTTTGACGAGCGGCAGAAGCATGTGCGGGGCGAGGTCTTCCAGCACGCGTTCTTCGCCGTGATGGCCTGGAACCTGCTCTACTGGGCGCTGACGCTGGCGGTGGATCATCCGCTGATGGTGGACGGTCTCAGCGGTCTGGTGGGTCTCTTCATCGGCGTTCTGGTGCTGGGCGCGGAATCCATCTGGAAGGACGCCTTCTTCACCGCCAGCAGCCGGCCGAAGAGCTATGTGCTCCTCTACGCCGCGGTGTGTCTGTGCGAGGTGCCCAGCGCGATCCTCAACTGGAAGGAAATGTTCCAGGACGGCGTGCTGACCTACAAGGTGATGCCGCTGGTGGCCCTGGTGACCTTCCTGGTCATCTTCCTGACGCTGATTCTGAAGCTGACCCGGAAAGAGCCCGATGAGGAGTGAGCCATGAAAAATCTGATGCTGAAATCCGCAAGAGCGGCCAAGGATCTGTCCCAGCAGGATCTGGCGGATCTGGTGGGCGTCTCCCGCCAGACCATCAGCGCCATCGAGAAGGGGGATTACAACCCCACGATCAAGCTCTGCATCGCCATCTGCAAGGCACTGGACAAGACATTGGACGAGCTCTTCTGGGAATAAAAAATCACGGTCTTCGGGCCGTGATTTTTTGATTTTTGTCTTGATTGCAAACCGGTTTCATTGTAAACTGTAAAAAACCGGAGATACAGGAGGAAGCATCTATGGAAACCACACGGATCAGCACCGGTCTGCCGGGTCTGGACAACGCCATCGACTCGCTCAGACCGGGGGAAAACGTGGTCTGGCAGATCGACAACCTGGCGGACTATATGTACGCTGCCAACCAGTTCGTCATGAGCGTGGCCCGCTCGGGGCAGCGGATCGTCTATTTCCGCTTCGCGGAGCACGAGCTGGTGATGGACGCCGAGGCCATGGAGCGCGGCGGCGCCAACGCGAAGATGTACCAGATCGACCCCCACATCGGCTTTGAGAGCTTCACCGTTCTGGTGCACCGGATCATGCAGCAGGAGGGCCGGAATGTGTTCTACATCTTCGACTGTCTCACGGAGCTGCAGAAGTTCTGGTTCAGCGATCTGATGGTGTCGAACTTCTTCCTGCTGACCAACCCTTACATGATCGAGCTGGGCTGCACAGGCTACTTCCCCATCATGTACGCCAACCACACCTATGAGACCATCTCCCGCATCCGCCACGCGGCCCCGGTGCTGCTGAACATGCGTACCGTGGACACCGCCCTCTACATCCACGCGGTGAACGTCTCCAACCGCCGGACGCCCAACATGTACTTCCCCATCCGCTTCCAGAACGGCGAGTGGAGCACCCTGACCTCCAGCGTGGACAGTCTGAACGTGTTCCAGAACTTCGTCCAGGTGGGCGAGCAGCGGGACAGCTGGGATCGGATGCTGGACCGGATCCGCGCCGGAGACTGCTCCGAGGAGGAGATCGACAACATCCGCCAGTGCCTCCTGGGCATCGAGCCCCAGCGACTGGAGCTCTGCCGGCAGTATTTCAGCCCCGCGGATCTGGTGGACATCATGCACCGTGAGATCGGCACCGGCTGCATCGGCGGCAAGGCCGCGGGCATGCTGCTGGCGAGAAACGTGATCCGGGACAACGATCCGGAGTTCTTCCAGAAGCGGCTGGAGCCCCACGACTCCTACTACATCGGCGCCGACGTGTTCTACACCTACTTCGTGGACAACGACTGCTGGCATCTGAGAAAGCAGATGAACGACCCCGAGGACTATCTGAAGGTGGCGCCCCAGATCCGCGAGCGTCTGCAGCACGGCAAGTTCGACCGCCGCACCAGAGAGCAGTTCCTCTCCATGCTGGAGTATTTCGGCCAGAGCCCCATCATCGTCCGCTCCAGCTCCCTGTTGGAGGACGGCTTCGGCAATGCCTTCGCGGGCAAGTACGAGAGCGTCTTCTGCGCCAACCAGGGCTCCCTGGAGGAGCGGTATGAGGTCTTTGAGCAAGCGGTCAGGACCGTCTACTGCAGCACCGTGAACGAGGACGCCATCCGCTACCGCGCGGAGCGCAATCTGCTGGATCGGGACGAGCAGATGGCCCTGCTGGTCATGCGCGTCAGCGGCGACTGCCACGGGAAGTACTACTATCCCCACATGGGCGGCGTGGGCCACTCCAAGAATCTCTACATCAACCGCGCCAACGTGGGCAAGGAGAACAAGGGCATGCTGCGGCTGGTCTTCGGCATGGGCACCCGCGCCGTGGACCGGGAGGCCGACGACTACGCCCGCCTCATCAGCCTCGACAATCCCAGAGCGCCCCTCACCTGCGCCTACGGGGACGAATACCGCTACTCCCAGCACAACGCCGACGTGATCGATCTGGAGAACAACGAGTTCACCACCATCCCCTGCACCACCATCCAGAGAAGCGAGCTGAAGGCGGACATGTCCCTCTTTACCGAAGTAGACATGGCCACCATCAACCGGTTCCGGGAGCTGGGCATCCGGGACACGCCGCCGGAGATCTTCAGCTTCAAGAAGCTGCTGTGGCAGACGGAGTTCACCAAAGACATGACCCACATCCTCAGTCTGCTGGCGGAGAAATACGACTACCCCGTGGACATCGAGTACGCCTGCAACTTCCGTGAGGGCCCCAACGCCGACTATCGGATCAACCTGCTCCAGTGCCGCCCGCTGCAGACCAAAGGCGTGGGCAGCAGCATGTCCGCACCGGAGGTCAGCCGCCTGCTGTACAAGCTCAACGGCAACTTCATGGGCGGCAACATGTGCCAGACCGTGGATTACATCGTCCATGTGGACGCGAGACCCTATCTGGATCTGACTCCCCAGCAGAAGTATCAGACCGCCCGCACCGTCGGCACTCTGAACGCCCTTCTGAAGGGCAAAAACGCCGTGCTTCTGGGCCCCGGCCGCTGGGGCACCAGCACCATCAGTCTCGGCGTGCCGGTGAACTTCATGGAGATCTGCCATTTCCTCTCCGTGGCGGAGGTCAGCTACAACGAAAGAGGCCTGGTGCCGGAGCTGAGCTACGGCAGCCACTTCTTCCAGGATCTGGTGGAGGCCGGCACCTTCTACACCGCCATCCATCAGGACGAGGACGACTGCGAGTACCACGTGGAAGCTCTTTCGGAACTGCCGGAGTGCTTCACCGAGCTGGTTCCGGAGGCCAAGGGCTCGCCGCTGGAGAACGTGATCCACGTCTACCAGTCCAAAGACCGCGGCGCCATGCTCTACGCAGAGGTCGAGAGCCAGACGTGCTTCTTAGGCTGGAATTGAGCACGATATAGTAATTGGGAGGGGTGCAGTCCCCTCCCTTTTTGATGGGTTCAAATTGGGGTTTGACGTTGCGCTGGAAATCCCACACGGCGCCCTCGGCGAGGGAGCTGTCGAGCGAAGCGAGACTGAGGGAGGGAACGTTGGACAAAGGCAGAAACAAATGCAGTGCGGCCTGTGTGGTAAGGCTCGCTC
>CADCQK010000048.1 GCA_902803575.1 Oscillospiraceae bacterium | reverse complement strand
GCCCCAGGCGTAGCCCTCGTCATCGTTGAGGCCGAGATACTCTCTGGCGTAGCCCAGATCTTCCGCGTCGATCTCCGAAAGCCAGCCGCAGAGGGTGTTGTTGTCGTGGGTGCCGGCATAGCAGATGCAGTTTTTCTCGTAGTTGTGGGGCAGGTAGTCGCTGGGCTCCCGGTGGTCGAAGGCAAACTCCAGCACCTTCATGCCGGGCAGACCGCTGTCATCCAGCAGCGCCCGGAGCTCCGGGGTGATGTAGCCCAGATCTTCCGCGATGAACTGCAGATCCGAGAACCAGGCGGTGAGTCTGCCCACCAGATCCATGCCGGGGCCCTTGACCCACTTGCCGTTCTTGGCGGTCTTCTCCCCGTAGGGCACCGACCAGTAGGCCTCGAAGCCGCGGAAGTGGTCAATGCGCAGGACGTCGTAGCGCTTGGCTGCACCCTCCACCCTTCTGATCCACCAGCCGTAGCCGTCTCGTCTCTGGGCGTCCCAGTCATAGAGGGGTGTGCCCCAGAGCTGTCCGTCGGCGGTGAAGGCGTCGGGCGGCACACCGGAGACCGCCGTGGGCACGTTCTGGTCGTCCAGTTGGAAGAACTCCGGCTCGGCCCAGACGTCGGCGGAGTCCAGCGCCACATAAATGGGCAGGTCGCCGATGATGCCGATGCCCTTGCTCTTTGCGTAGGCGTGGAGCTGCTCCCACTGTGCGAAGAACAGGTACTGGGTGTAGGCGTAGTAGTCCACGTCTGATTCCAGCTCGCCCGCATAGCGCTCCACGGCCTCCGGACGGCGCAGGCGGATGTCCTCCGGCCACTCCATCCAGGGCTGCCCATCGAAATGATCGCGGAGGGCCATGAACAGCGCATAGGGCTCCAGCCAGCGTCCGTTGTCCCTTCTGAAATTGTCGAAGTTGGAGGTGTCGCGGCTGAGCCCCCGCGCCGCCGCCTTTCTCAGAAGGGGCAGGCGGTTTTCGTACTGCTTTTCATAGTCCACCTTCTGCCGATTCTGGCCGAAGTCCACGCCCTGCAGCTCCTCTTTTTCCAGAAGTCCCGCCTCCGCCAGCAGGTCCAGATCGATGAAATAGGGGTTCCCCGCGAAGGTGGAGAAGCCGGAATAGGGCGAGTCGCCGTAGCCGGTGGGCCCCACGGGGAGGATCTGCCACCAGCTCTGCTCGGCGTCGGCGAGAAAGTCGATAAAGTCATAGGCTGCCTTGCCCATGGCACCCACGCCGTAATCGGACGGCAGGGAGAATAGCGGCAGGAGCATGCCGCTGCTGCGGTGTAGTTTCATTGGTTTGATCTCCATTCTGCCGCCATTTACGGCCGACGGCTGCCATCACTCGCCCCGCAGAAAAAGTCTCAAATCCATTTTTGCTCCGGAACTTGTTTCGGTGCAAAAATCCCGCTCACGAAGCGACGATTTTTTCTTTCGCAAGTCGCACTTGCGCCAAAAAATCGGAGCGAAGTGCAGGTATTCCATCGGAAAACTTGTTTTTCGATGGAGGGCGTCAGCCCTTGACGGCGCCGGCTGCGACGCCCTTGATGATGTGCTTCTGGCACAGGAGGTAGAACACGATGACCGGGATGATGCTCAGGAGGATCAGCGCCATGGTAGCGCCGAGATCAACGGTGCCGTAGCTGCCCTTCAGGTACTGGATGTGGATCGGGATCGTCATGTACTTCGTCCGATCCAGCACCAGATACGGCAGCAGGTAGTCGTTCCAGACCCACATGATCTCCAGAATGCCAACGGAGATCATCGTCGGCTTCAGCATCGGGAACACCACGCTGAAGAAGGTGCGCAGCGGCCCGCAGCCGTCGATGGCGGCGGCCTCCTCGATCTCCAGCGGGATCGATTTGACAAAGCCCACGAACATGAAGATCGCAAGGCCCGCGCCGAAGCCCAGATAGATGATCGGGATCGTCCAGGGGGTGTTCAGCTGCAGCTTGTCCGCCGTCTTGGAGAGGGTGAACATGACCATCTGGAAGGGCACCACCATGGAGAAGACGCAGAGATAGTAGATCACCTTGCAGAAGAAGGAGTTGACGCGGGCGATATACCAGGCGGCCATGGAGGTGAAGAGGAGGATCAGCGCCGTGGATGCCACGGTGATCAGAACGCTGTACTTCACGCTGCTCCAGAAAGGATAGTTGCCGAAGGTCATGCCCTTGATGAAGTTGGCAAAGCCGGCCCACATCTCTCCGGTAGGCATGGCGAAGGTATCCGTCTTGACGTAGGTGTTGACCTTAAAGGAGTTGATGACCACCGAGAGGACCGGCAGCACATAGATGATGCAGATCACCGCCAGCACCACCGACATGATGGTTTTCCGCCGACGTTCGGCGGCCAGAGTTGCCTGTTTATTCATTACTGCTGCACCTCCCTCTTGCGGGTATAGGCGAGCTGGGCCAGGCCGAGGCCGGCCACCAGGATGAAGAAGAGCACGGCCTTGGCTTGGGCCACGCCCTTTGCGGCAGAGTTGGAGTTATAGAAAGTGTTATAGATGTTCAGCGCCAGCATCTCCGTCGTCTTGATGGAGGAGCCATCCGGCTGGATGATGAAAGGCTGGCAGCCAGTCAGGGCCAGGTTCTGGTCAAAGAGCTTGAAGCCGTTGGTGAGCGAAAGGAACATGCAGATGGTGATGGCGGGCATGACGTTGGGGATGACGACCTTGAAGAGGGTCTGCCATTTGCCCGCACCGTCGATCTTGGCAGCTTCGAGCATGTCCTCGGGCACCGCCTGCAAGCCGGCAATGTAAATGATCATCATATAGCCGATCTGCTGCCAGCACATCAGGATGATCAG
>CADCQK010000047.1 GCA_902803575.1 Oscillospiraceae bacterium | reverse complement strand
TTTGGTGTGTAACCAAATGTGAAAAATCCTGTCATATATGGGTGAAGACACTTCTTTTGAAGGAGGCACACCATGGAAGATTCTGCAATTGTAGAGCTGTACTGGCAGCGCTCGGATGACGCGATAGCGGAAACCGAACGCAAGTACGGACGCTACTGTCATCGTATCGCTTACAATATCACCGCGAGCACCGAGGACGCGGAGGAATGTGTCAACGACACCTGGCTCGGCGCATGGAACGCCATGCCGGACAAGCGCCCGTCTTTTCTTTCGGCCTTTCTGGGCCGCATAACACGAAACCTTGCCCTCAACCGGCTGGAGTCCAGACGCAGTGCCAGGCGCGGCGGCGGAGAGGCGGCGCTTGCGCTGGACGAACTCTCCGACTGCATCCCCGGCCAAAGCAATCCTCAGCGCCAGCTTGAGCAAAAGGAGCTGGAGGCCGCCGTCGATGCCTTTGTCGGAGATCTTCCCGAGACTGAGCGCCGCATTTTCATCGCCCGCTACTGGTTTCTGATCCCGGTCAAGGAGATCGCAGAGCGCCTTGGCTGCACCCAGAGCAGAGTAAAAACAAGCCTGTACCGGACACGAAAGAAATTATGTGTTTATTTGGAGGATGAAGAATTATGTTAACTGCAAATCGTCTTCTCCGCGCCATGGATGGTATGCGCGAGGCTTATGTGCTCGACGCGGTCCGCGCCCTCGATTTGCTGGGTGAAGGCACAAAGGTCAGGCGCAGCAGATACAAAATCCGGCGTGTGGCCCTGATCGCGGCGCTCTTGAGTCTGCTGCTGGCCGCGTGCGGCTATGTGGTGTACCGTGCCACGATGGAATACCGCGAGCTGAAGCCGGACGATGAGATGTGCTATTATATGAACGCGCGGGCAGACGAAGCCTGGTACGAGGAGCACGGCATGGTGCCCGAGCACGGCAGGCGGCTCAACCATGGGGAGTGCGCCCTGGCCCTGCACTTTGATACCGAAGAGGAAGGGGTGATACACGCCTTTCGCGTCGGGTCGGACAATGGTCTTGACCCCGCCTGGCACCCCGGCCTTGTCTCGCCCCCGACCCTCAAAAGCAGACTTGAGGGCTTCACCCCGGAAGCCTGGGAGCGGAACACGAAGCTGCCCACCTTTGTGGAAGGAACGGAGCCGGTCAACAAACCCCGTCCTCTCCCGGAAGTCCTGCGCCTTGCGGGCATCAGTGAGGAAGAGGCGGAGAAGTGGTACTGCTCCATGAGCTACTATGATGAAAGCGGCAGTCTCAAGCTCCGCATCGACCTTTATAACGGGCCGATGCTCCACGGTCATGATCTGATCTGCGGCTGGCCCAAGGGAGAAGCCACGATCATGAAGGATGAGCGCGGGGAAGACACGCAGGTGCTGGAAGCACAGGTCGATACCGAATTTCTCCGGGAGGTGCGGGAACAGGTGAATTACTATTTCGCCTTCTACCCGAAGCGTCAGTGTCTTCTGGTCCTGATGGCACACCCGGAGGATATGGATTTTGCCGCCATGGAAAAGCTCGCGGGCAGTATCGAAATCCTGGACACCGCCTTTACCTATAAGGAAGAGCCGAGTCTCACCAACTGGTCGGTCCTCGCCTTCGCGAGCGGCTGATACTCGACGACCGGCAAGCAGCAAGAAAACGGGGCTGCCTCAAAACGTTTATCGTTTTTGTCATCCTGAGGAACGAAGTGACGAAGGATCTTCCTTTTGAAGGTTTCTGCATACTTTCAGAGAAAGATCCTTCGCTTACGCTCAGGATGACAGGCGTTTTGAGACAGCCTCTTTACTGTTATACCGGCCGGCGAGCAGGGCTTCCACCTGGGCGCGCTTTTCGTAAAGGACGCAGCCGCCCTCATGATCGTCCAGCAGGATGTCGCCGCTTCTCAGTGCTGTGAACAGCGGAGAGTGCAGCGCCTCGCGCAGGGAGCTGTTCTTGATGTTCACATCCGAATAGGGCGAGAAGGGGCAGGGCTCCGCGCCGCCGTGGGAGTTGATGTGGAAGAAGCCGCGCCCGGCCGCGACACAGCCGCCCGAGCTTTTCTCGTCCCCGGGGAAGCATATGTAGACCATCTCCGGGTGCTCGGCGCGCAGTCTCGCGATCTCATCACGCAGATACGCGCGCTCTTCATCGCCGGGAGCAAGCTCTCTGGCTTCTTCCGTCACCGGCACAAACTCCACAAAGACCACTGCCTTGCACCCACGGTCGGACAGTTTTTTCAGGAAGGCATCGGAGCTGACTTCCCTGATGTTCTGTGTCGTCACCGTGACGGAGGCGCCGAAGATCAGGCCGCGGCGGGAAAATTCATCCATATTGCGGATAAGGCTGTCGTACACGCCCTTGCCGCGCCGCGCATCGGTGATCTCCTTCTCCCCCTCGATGCTCATGATGGGGATCAGGTTGCGGCAGCGGTCGAAGAGCTCAAAGTAGCGTTTGTCGATAAAGGTGCCGTTGGTGAAGATCGGAAACAGAATATTGGGCTTCTTCCCGGCGGCCTCGATGATGTCCCGACGGAGCATCGGCTCGCCGCCCGCAAGCAGGATGAAGCTGATGCCAAGCTCGTCGGCCTCGTCAAAGATCCGAAGCCATTCGGCATCCGTAAGCTGCTCGACCGGGGCGGCGTCCACGGTGGCATTGTTGCAGCGGGAATAGCAGCCCGCGCAGTGCAGATTGCACTGGCTGGTGATGCTGGCGATCAGGAAGGGCGGGATATGCTCGCCCGCGTCCTCGGCCTCGCGGCGCTTTTTGGACGCCGCCTTGCTGGCCGCGGCAAATTTGAGCATAAAGGCAGTCTCGCGCGGATCCTTGAAGGTGGCCTTCAACGCATCCGCCACGACGTTCTCCACGCCCTTTGTCATATAAGCCTGAATATCAAAATTTTCGTCGATTCCATTCATTTTGTGTACCTCTTTTCAGCTCGGTCCTGGTTGAATTTCTCTTTCGGCTTCCTGTGCCGTTCCGGCGGGCTGCGCCTCGGGGATCGTCCAGGCCGCGTCAAGGTCCAGATCGTTTTCACCCGGAAATGCAGCGTTGAGCGCAAGGCCGAGCACAGCCGCGGCGGCAATGCTCCCAAGGATCAGGGCCGGTTTTTTCTTCCGCTTCATGCACAAAACGGCAAGCTCCGCGCCGAGAAAGACCCAGGTGCCGAGCATCAGGGCGTTTTCCAGAAACACCAGCCAGAAGGCCTTCTCATAGTCCAGAAAGGCAAAGGGCACACGGAAGAAGAGATAGTTCGGCATCCCGTTTCTGAGAAACAGCCAGAGGCCGACACCGCCGAGCACCGCGCCGACGGCGGTCAGGATCGTCCGTGTCCTG
>CADCQK010000046.1 GCA_902803575.1 Oscillospiraceae bacterium | reverse complement strand
GGAGTTGCCCATGTAGTTCGTGTCGTTGTACAGGGAGAAGACCGCGCCGAAGAACTGCGGATACGGCGTGGAGTTGATCTCCAGCTGCGCGTTGCGGCAGCGGGTCGCGTAGTTGACGCGCTTGGCAGCGGCAAAATAGGTGTCCCAATCCCACTTCGCGCCGGTGTGCTCCTTGACGAAGGCGATGGCTTCCTTGATCTGCTCGGCGGCGTAGTCCAGAACGTCGGGATTCTGGTGACGCAGCGGCGTGGCGAGCTGGAAGGTCGGGATGCCGTACTGCAGCTCGAGGCGGCGGGCCATGATGCCGTTGCCCATGAGGGAGCCGTCGCAGGTGGTGTTGTTCTGCACGGCGCAGCAGCCCAGGACGCAGAAGTCGTCGTCCATGGAGATGCCGGCCTCAGCCTCGGGCATGGGGCAGACGTCGCCGGGGATGCCGTTCTGCTGAGCAACATCCAGATAGTGCTGGACGTTGAACTGGTGGAAGATGTTCGAAGCGAACATCGTGGGGACCTCACGGAGGATGGTGTGCATCTCTTCCTTGTCGAAGCCCATGACGAAGGTGACCATGGAGTTCTCGTCGGTGATGATGCAGTGGTTGGAATATTCCACATCGTTGCCGACGCGGCGGTCACCGCGGAAGCAGTTGTGGATGGCCTGAGTCACGTCGGCGATGACGTAGTTCATGGCGTAGTGGGTGATGCGCAGCGCCTCGTCACGCAGGCCGATGGTGAACTTATCCATGCCGTGGGGCACGAAGAGGTAGCTCATCATCCAGCGATAACGCAGGAAGCCCTTGACGTTGCGGGGGTTCAGAATGAACTTGCCCAGAACGCCGAACATCAGGTAGCACCAGCGGCTGTAATCAAAGAGCGTATCTTTCACGCCGCGCCACTCACGGCGGCGGCGAACCTTCAGCTTATCACTGTAGATCTTGCCGGGGGATTTTTCGCCGGCACGTTCTCTGGTATTGACAACGGTCTCAACGGTCTTCATCGTACCCATGCTTACTTCCCACCTTTCTGGATATTCTTGATCTCAATGCTTTCCACGAAGGCCTGGACACGGGTGCGCATCTGGCCGGCGGAGGAAGCAATGTTGTACGGACGGTCAACGCTCAGGACGGGATAGCTGTAATCCTCCTGCAGCATGTGGGAGCCGAGCACACGCTCGTAAGCCCAGGGATCGCAGAACTTGACCTGCTCGTAGATGACGCCGTCGGCGTTGTACTCCTTGGCCAGGTTCGCGACCACTTCCTTGCGGCCGTAGACCTTGTCCATGCTCATCATACGCGGGCACTGGCAGTTCTGAATGTAGTGACGGCAGACCTGGGTGAGGGCGTCCTCCTCGTCGTTGAGGACGATCTCGGTACGGCCGGGGATGGAGCCGAAGCAGAAGCGGTCGGCGCAGACATAAGCGCCCTGCTCCTCGATCAGCTTGATCAGGCCGGAGTCGTCGACCTCGGAGCCGACCAGAACCACGCGGCAGCGCCAGGGCTCTTTCTTGTCGGGCTCGCGGGTCTTGAGCTCTTCCAGGGTCTCCTCCAGCTTATCCATGACCTCGTCGATGGGGCACAGGTAGGTGGCAAGACACAGGACGTGGAACTCATAACCGGTGATGCGGGGATGCGCTTCCTTGCGGAAGTCGCCGATGGCGCGGACCAGACGGACCATCTTGTTGTGCTTCTCGACCGCCTTGCGGATGGCCTTGTCGGAGATGTCGACGCCGTACTTCTCGTGCAGCGGATTCAGCACATGGTTGGTGCACTGCAGCACCGCCAGATCCACGTCGGCAGGGGTGTTCTTAAAGGCGATCTCCATGTACTCATGGAAGAAGTTCGGGTTGTCCTTGCCCATGGTCCCCAGCAGCTCCATGTTCTCGACGCAGCGGTTGAGCATGGTGCAGCCGTCGGGGGTGATGACGCAGTCGGCAAAGTTGAAGCCGCCCTCAATGGCGCGCTCCAGCAGGGCACGGCTGGGCTCGCACAGCAGGTTCGTCATGTAGAACGTGGCGATGTCCATGGAGCCGGTCTGCGGCGCAGACAGACGAATGGAGAAACATTTGCCCAGATTCAGCAGCGGTTCGGGGACGTTCTCACAGGTGTAGGCCACCGCGATGCCGCCCTTTTTCTTCGCCTTCTGGATCAGCTCGTTGTTCGCCGTCTGCAGCAGGTCTTCAAAGTAGATCAGATGCTTCAAATCTCGCATGAGATTGATTTCCCTCCTTTTGATGTTTCTGATATTCTCAAACCGGACGGCCCCTTATTCCATCCGGCGCAGGGTCTGTTTGCCTGAAACGCTGCCTCCTTCCGTAAAACACACGTTTTTCCCTAAATCCTGTATGTATTTTCTAAAATTATAGCTACATTATTATAAATAGATATAATTTTTGTACAAACATTATACGATGCTGTTCAAATCTTGTCAATAGATACACAGCGTGTTTTTTATCCCACATCCAATTTTTTCACTTAAGAAAAAGCAACATTTTCCCATTTTTGTGGCAGTAAAAAACTGGAGATTTCTTTTCGCACTTGTAGATTTTGCTGAAGTATGGTAGGATATAAAATAATGCTTTTTAATGGATTATCGTAATAAATCAAACGAGGAGACCGACCTATGGACGAATTTGAACGGCATCGGAAAAACTGGAAGTATCTCTATGCCTTTTTTCACGCTACGATCCCGCCGCTGTTCAATATGACCTATGAGCCCATCGAGGTGGAGGGGCCCATCCTGCTGGTGCCGAACCATGTCTGCGCCTGGGACCCGCTGCTGGTGGCCATGAGTCTGAAAAACAAGCAGATCTACTACGTCGCCAGCGAGCATCTGTTCCGCCTCGGCAAGGCTACGGACATACTCAATCACCTGGTGGCGCCCATCCCCAGAAGAAAGGGCACCACCGGCGCCGACACCGCGAAGACCATGCTGCGGCATCTGAAAAACGGCCGCTCGGTCTGCGTCTTTGCCGAGGGCGCACAGACCTTCGACGGACGCACCATGCCCATCTTCCCCGCCACGGCGAAGCTGGCAAAGCGCTCCGGTGCCACATTGGTGACCTATAGAATCGAGGGCGGCTATCTCAGCTGGCCCAGATGGGCGAGCAATCTCCGCCGCGGCGCCGTCCACGGCCATCCGGTGGGGGTCTATCCGCCGGAGCAGCTGAAGACCATGACCCCAGCCGAGATCGAGGATCTGATCGAGCGGGACATTCAGGAGAACGCCTTTGACCGGCAGAAGGTCTGGCCCCACAAGTATATTGGCGGAAGGCTGGCCGAGCATCTGGAGCGGATGGTCTATCTCTGCCCCAAATGCCGCCGGGTGGATTCCATGGTCTCCAAAGGCAACTGGTTCACCTGCAGCTGCGGCTTTTCCGTGAAATACACCCCCATGGGCACCTTCAAGCCCTCGGTCCCCTTTGAGGATCTGGCCCAATGGGAGGACTGGCAGGCGGACGCCCTGCGCAAGCGGGAATTCCAGCACGGGAAGGCCCTGCTCTTCGACACCGGCGTGACCCTGACCGAGGTCACCACCCGCCACGAGGAGATGGTGGTGGGCCGCGGCGCCATGGAGCTCTATGAGGACAAGCTGGTGGTCGCCGGGCTGGAGCTGCCCCTGGACGAGATCACGGACATGTCCGTGACCCGCACAAGACTGCTGATGCTCTCATTCCGCAACAAGTATTACGAGATCTGCGCGGAGAAAAACGCCAACGTCAGAAAGTACTACGAGATCTGGGCCCAGAAGCACGGGCTCTGATAGAGGGAGGACACCATGGATTACTCCGCTGCCAACACATCGCTCTGGGGCTTCATCATCCAGCTGGCCCTGATCGCCGGCGCGATTTTGCTTGCCACCTTCCTCCGGCAGAAGGTGCCGTTCATCCGCCGCAGCCTCATGCCCGTGGCGGTTTTGGGCGGATTTCTGCTGCTGATTGTGAAATACACCGGTCTCGTCCACGTGGACAACACCCTGATGGAGATGCTGGTCTACCACGGCATCGCTCTGGGCTTCATCGCCATGAGCCTTCGCGTGCCGGAGGAGGCCTCCTCTCAGTCCGGCTCCTTCACGGGGTTAAAATCCGGCGCCATCATCGTCAGCACCTATATGGTGCAGGGCGTGCTGGGCCTGCTGATCACCTTGTGTCTGGCCTATACCTTTATGCCGAACCTGTTCAAGGCGGCGGGTCTGCTGCTGCCCATGGGCTACGGCCAGGGCCCCGGTCAGGCCAACAACATCGGCTCCAGCTATGAGGCGCTGGGCTTCGCCGGCGGCCGCAGCTTCGGTCTGGCCATCGCGGCGGCGGGCTACATCGTGGCCTGTCTCGCCGGTGTGGTGATCCTGAACATCCTCTCCCGCAAGGGCAGGCTGGGCGACCGGGCGGCCATTCGCTCCGACGTGCAGCCGGACGCGGGCTTCTTCCAGAGCAAGGACGAGATCCCGGTCTCCGACAGCATCGACAAGCTGAGCATCCAGATCGCCATGGTGATGATCGTCTACCTGGCCACTTACCTCTGCGCCTGGGGCATTACCAGCGGATTTTCCGCCATCTCCGCGGGGCTGGCAAAGACCCTGAACACCCTGATCTGGGGCTTCAACTTCATCATCGGCTCGGCGCTGGCCATGCTGCTGAGAGTGCTGCTGCAGAAGGCCAAGAACAGCGGCCTCATCCGGCGGCAGTATCAGAACAACTACCTCCTGAACCGCATCTCCGGCTTCTTCTTCGATATCATGATCGTGGCCGGCATTGCCTCCATCAATCTGGAGGACATCCGGGGCCTGTGGGTGCCCTTCCTGCTGCTGGCGATCCTGGGCGGCGTGGCCACCTGGGTGCACCTGACCATCGTCTGCAAAAAGGTCTACCCCAACTATTACTACGAGGGTCTGATCTCCATGTTCGGTATGCTCACCGGCACCATCAGCTCCGGCGTGCTGCTGCTCCGGGAGATCGATCCCAATCTCCAGACTCCCGCTGCCAACAATCTGATCACCGGCAGCAGCTTCGGCATCGTCCTCGGCGCTCCGGTGCTGATCCTGGTGGGCATGGCGCCGAAGTCCGACCTCATGTGCTGGATCGTGCTGGCCATCGCAGCCATCTATCTGGCGCTGCTGTATCTGCTGATCTTCAAGCTGAGGAAGAAAAAAGACGCATAAAAACGATTCCTCCGTACAGACTAGAACCAACGTCTGTACGGAGGTTTTTCTATGAAAAAATGCATGTTATCCCTCGCGCTGGCAATGAGCCTGTGCCTCTCGGCACTGGGCATCTTTGCAGCTGCGGAATATGATCCCGACCACGGCCCCACGGCGGAGCGCATGGAGGTGGAGACCTACCGCAACACGTCCATGGAGGGGCAGCTTAAGGCCACAGATCCCGACGGAGATGAACTGACCTACACTCTCACCACCGAGCCCATGAAGGGCACCGTCACCGTGGAATCCGACGGCAGCTTCGTCTATACCCCAAAGGAGAATAAGGGCGGCAAGGACTACTTCGGCTACAAGGCCGCGGACCCCGACGGCAACGAGTCCCCGGAGGCCACCGTGACCATCCGGATCCGGAAGCAGAAATCCGGCGTCCGCTATGACGACATGCAGGGCGATCCCGCCGGCAAGGCCGCCGTCTGGCTCTCGGAGCAGGGCGTCTTCACCGGAGAGCTGGTGGCGGAGCGCTGGCACTTCGATCCGAGCCAGACCGTCACCAGAGGGGAGTTTCTCGCCATGGCGGAGACCCTCTCCGAGACCCCGGTGCTCCAGGGCGTCATGACCACCGGCTTCGGGGATGACGCGGCCATCCCGGCCTGGGCGAAGGGCTATGTGGCCACCGCCAGGATGAATGGCGCCGTCAGCGGCTATTCTGACGGAGAGAAGATGGTCTTTGCCGCCGACCGGCCCATCACCAGAGCCGAGTGCGCCGTGATCCTCGACCGGATGCTCTCCCCCGCGCCCGCCGCTGCGGTCAATGAGGCCGTTCCCGCCTGGGCAGCCCAGGCAGTGGCGAATCTCGGAAACTTCGAGCTCTACACCGACGGTGACCGCACCTCGGAGCCCATCACCAGAGCCGAGTGCGCAAAACTGCTGTATCACGCCTTTGGATGATTTAAAAATAAAAATCCCGACCGGGTCGGTCGGGGTTTTTATTTTACTTAATGCCGTACTTGCGGTTGAACTTGTCCACGCGGCCGCTGGTGTCGACCAGCTTCTGCTTGCCGGTGTAGAAGGGGTGGCACTTGGCGCAGATCTCAACGGTGATGTTCTGC
>CADCQK010000045.1 GCA_902803575.1 Oscillospiraceae bacterium | reverse complement strand
CACCTCATCAGTCTCGCTTCGCTCGACAGCTTCCCCTCAAGGGGAAGCCTTTCGAAGTGGAAGCTTCGCCCCGTTAAACTCCAATTTCCCGCTGAAATGTGAAATCTCGTTTGAAACTCCACACTCCAAGCTGGATTTCACTTCCCCTCAGCGGGGAGGATTGCCGTGATTTTCAGGCTCTTTTCGTCGGCGGTGCTGGCAGTGATCTTTCCCTTATGGGCCTGCACCACAGCTTTTGCGATGCTGAGGCCGATGCCGTGGCCGCCGGTGGTGGAGCTGCGGGAGGGGTCGGTGCGGTAGAACCGGTCGAAGAGCTTCGTCATGCTCTCCTTTGGCACCGGAGAGGCGGCGTCGTTGTAGACCGTGAGGACGATGTTCTTCCCCTGCTGCTCCAGCTTCAGGTCGATATTCCCGCCCTCGGGGGTATATTTCACGGCGTTGTCCAGCAAAATCGAGGTCAGCTGCCGGATGGCCTTTTCGTCTCCGTGGAGAGTCAGCATGGGCTGGATGCTCTGGGTGAAGCTCTGCTCCTTTTGCAGGGCGCGGCTCTGGAAGCCCTGAGCCGTCTCGCTCACCAGATCGGAGACCGGGAAATCCACCAGATTGGCGCTGCTTTGCTGCTCCTCCATTCTGGAGAGGTACACCAGATCATTGGTCAGCTCCGTCAGCCGTTTCGTCTGGCGGCGGATGTCCTGGAGCCACTCGTTGTTCTCGTCCTCCAGATCCATTTCCAGTACATCTGCGTCGGCGTCGATGATGGCCAGCGGGGTCTTGATCTCGTGGCCGGCGTCGGTGATGAAGCGCTTTTGCTTTTCATAGCTCTCTGCCACCGGGCGCACGATCCTGCCGGAGAACAGCACCACCAGCAGCAGCACCGCCAGACACCCCGCCGCCGCCATGGCGATGCTGGCGAAGAGGAAGGTGCGGAAGGTTCCGAGATTCCGGCCGCAGTCCAAGAAGATCACCAGGGTGTCGCCCGCGGAGGACTCGGTGACCACGAAGCGGTAGTCATCCAGAAAACCGCGGTCTTTCCCGGTATCGATGGCCTGCTGCGCATATTCCACGGCGCTGTCCATGTCCACCGCCGCGATCCGCACGGTGTCCACATAGTTCACGCTGCCGTCCTCCGCCAGACGGACGGAGAAATAGCGGGACTCATAGGGCGCCTCTACGGACAGCCCCGTGCCGCGATCCCGGCGCCAGTCGGTGCTGACGTTCCCGCTCTCGGCGTCGGTCTCGGGAAACGGTTTGGGCTGCATGCCGGGATCCCCGGGGCGGAAGTCGTCCTCCGACTGAAGATCGTCCTCGTCCGTATCCTCCGGCTCGTCATAATCGGCGTCATCCTCGTCGAAAGCGTCGTCGTCCTCGGCGTCGTCGTCTCCGGCGGCCAGCGTCTTCAGCGGGATGGAGGCCTCCTGCTCCGGTGTGGGGGAGGGCGTCGCCTCGGGCTGAATGCCGCCGAAGTGGGCGGGAAAGGAGCCGTCGTTTTCCGCCAGAATGTCCAGCACCGCGTCCGCCTGCTGCACCACGTTTCGATAGTTCACCAGATTGATGCCGCCGAGGATCACCAGCAGCACCAGCAGCAGTGAGAGCATGGTCAGCCCGATGAACCTGAGGCGCAGCTTCTTAAACATCGATGACCTCCAGAGAATAGCCCGCGTTGCGGGTGGCCTTGATCTGCACGTTGGCGTTCAGGGCCGTGAGCTTCTTTCTCAGATAGGAGATGTAGACCCAGACCACGTTGATCTCGGCCTCGCTGTCATAGCCCCAGATCTTCTCCAGAAACCGCTCGGTGGAGATCAGGTTGTGGGGGTTCGCCATGAGAGTCTCCAGCATCTGAAATTCCTTATTCGCCAGCCGGAAGCTGCCGGTTGGGGAGGAGAGCTCGAAGGTGGCTCTGTCCAAAGTGATGTTGCCGATCTTCAGCTCGGAGTTCCCCTGGGCTGCCTGGGTCCGGGTCATGGCGCGGATGCGGGCCAGCAGCTCCTTGGAGTTGAAGGGCTTGGTGAGATAGTCGTTGGCGCCGCTGTCCAGACCCTCCACCTTGTCGTCGATCTCGCTCTTGGCGGTCAGCAGCAGCACGGGCAGCATGTTTCCCTCTGCCCGGATGGTTTTGAGCACCTCGATGCCGCTCATCTTCGGCATCATGATATCCAGCACCGCGCCGTCATAGTTCCCCGCCCGGAGATAGTCCAGGGCGTCGGCGCCGTCGAAAACGATGTCCACCGAAAAATTGCTTTTTTCCAGGATCGCTCCCACCGCCTTCGCGAGAGAACGCTCATCCTCCGCCAGAAGCAGACGCATGTATCCCACTCCTTCATTCTTGAATGATGCTATTCTAAGCCGGTTACATTAATTCTAACTAAAAGATTCTACCATGTTTCGCTGGATTTGTCATTGGAAAACCGAGATGATTTGTATTATGTAAACCAAAATCACATCTTTTTCCGGGATCGCATAGGCTGACGCGGGTGATGGACATGAACGAATTCACATTGGATGGCTTTGAAGCGATCTGGGCCAGAGTCCAGGGGGCGCCGCCGGAGCTGCCGCCGCCGGAGCCGAAAGCGCCGGATCCGCTGCTGCGGTTTCTGGAGCAGGAGGCGGAGAGCGCAGCCTTCGAGCGGGAGCTCAGCTGCCGCCTGCAGTGGATGGAGCCGCTGCACCGGTGCACCTGCGAGCGATTTCAGCTGCTCAGGAGTCTGTGGTTTCTGAAAACCGGGGAGCGGTTCAGCTTAAAGTCCAAATGCTGCACCCTCAGAGGGCCGCTGCTGCAGGATTTGAGGAAGGACTATCTGGCGGTGTCAGAGCGGGCAGATCGCTATGCCGCCGCTGCCGCGGAGACCGCCGATCCGGATCTGCGGGAGACCTATGCGGAACTCTCAAAGCAGAGCAAAACCCACGCAGAGCGGCTGAAAACGATCATCCGCCGGATGCTGGATCACGGCGGATGCGTGTTATGATCTTTTGCGTTTGGAGAGCAGATACAGGATGCCCCAGAGCAGCAGAAAGCCGGCAAAATCCAGCCACACATCGGAGACCTGACCGCTGCGGCCCTCGGAGAAGATCTGGATGCTCTCGTCCGCCATGGCGGTCAGGATGCCTGCCAGCAGCGGAAAGGAGGTGCTGCGGCGTCCGCCTTGGGTCGCGCCGAAGAGCAGGGCGCCGAGGATGGCATATTCGGTGAAGTGGGCGGCCTTGCGGATCAGATGATCCGTCAGCCAGGGGAAATAGCCGATCAGCAGAGAGAGCAGACCGCGGCTCTCCTGCTTGCTCAGGTCAGCGGGCATCAGGGAGTGGCCCCAGATCACCAGGATCCAGAGGGCGGCCAGCACCGTGAAGAGGATGCGTCGGGTTTTTCCGCGCTCGCTCATGCCTGCTGCTCCCGGATCTTTTTCACCCAGCAGCGGTGGCACATGGCCACATAACTGTCGTTGCCGCCCAGCAGGATCTGCCCGCCGGAGGTGACGATCTTCCCGTTTTCGTCGATGCGGGCGTTGACGGTGGCCTTGCTGCCGCAGGCGCAGACGGTCTTGATCTCGGTGATGGAATCTGCCAGCTCCATCAGCCGCATGGCCCCGGGGAAGAAGTGGGTGAGAAAGTCCGTCCGGAGACCGAAGCACAGCACCGGGATGTCCTTTTCGTCCACGATGGCTCTCAGCTGGTCGATCTGCTCCGGCTTGAAAAACTGCGCCTCGTCGGCGATGATCACGTCGGCGCCGGGGAACTTCTCAAAGATGTTGTCCTCGGGGGTGATGACCTCGGCGGTGCGCTGCAGGCCGATGCGGGAACGGATGATGTTCTTGCCGTCCCGGTCGTCCACCGAGGGCTTGATCAGCCACACGGACATGCCCAGCTCCTCATAGTTGAACTGGGTGATCAGCGCCTGGGCGGATTTGGAGGAGCCCATGGCGCCGTATTTGAAATAGAGTTTTGCCATTCAGGTCCTTCCCTCCACGTGGGCGCGGATGCGCTCCATGACGAAGTCCAGAGCCACGGGGTTGTGGCCGCCGGTGGGGATGATGATGTCGGCGTTCCGCTTCGAGGGCTCCACGAACCGGTCGTGCATGGGCTTGACCGTGGTGAGATACTGGTTCACGATGCCCTCCAGATCTCTGCCGCGGTCCCGGGTGTCCCGGATGATGCGGCGGAGGATGCGCACGTCCGCATCGGTGTCCACAAAGATCTTGATGTCCATCAGATCGCAGAGATTCGGATCCGAGAAGATCAGGATGCCCTCCACCACCAGCACCTGGGCGGGCTTGACGGTGGTGGTGCGGTCGGAGCGGTTGTGCACCTTGTAGTCGTAGACCGGACACTGGATGGTCTGCCCGGCCTTCAGCGCCTTGATGTGCTTCACCAGAAGCGGGGTGTCGAAGGCGTTGGGGTGGTCGTAGTTGAGCTTGCTCCGCTCCTCGTAGGTGAGCTCGTCGTGACGCTTGTAGTAGTTGTCGTGATACAGCACGCTCACGTTGCCGCCGAACTCCCGGAGGATGCGCCGGGTGATGGTGGTTTTGCCGCTGCCGGTGCCCCCGGCGATCCCGATCACAATGGTGTCAGACACAGTGCCTCGCCTCTCTTTTTCTAGTTTATCTTAATTATTTTAGCACAATGTGAGAAAGACTGCAATTTGAAATTTTAAAGGGCAAATGAGAGTTTGTCGCTCGTTCCTTGTAGGGCGGGGACCTGTGCCCCGCCGCATCGAATGTGCTGCCGCTGAAACGGCGGGGCACAGGTCCCCGCCCTACGGTGGTTCATTGCAACGCCCCGATAAACGATCATTTGAAATCCCTTCAAAAAAACATCGCGCCTGCAGAGCACGTTTCTGCAGGCGCGTTTTTCGGTTTATACATTTGTGGAGATGGGCGTTCCGTTGAGCACCGCCTCTTTGAGGGTGTCGCCCTCGTAGCGGAGCTTCAGAGAAAACCAGGGGGCGTCCTCTTTCAGCAGCCGGAAGAAGATCTTGTCCCCCGCCCAGAGGGGCAGCTCCGGCACCCGGTCGATGTCCACCCATTCCAGGGTGCCCTCGTCACAGTCGATGATCGTTCCCTCGAAGCCGTCGGCGGTGTAGAGGTACATGTACTCCCCTTCCCATTCATCCGAGAGGAAGGTGACCACGCCCCGGCAGCGGTAGCCGGTGAGGGTGAGGCCGGTCTCCTCCAGCACCTCCCGCTTCAGGCAGTCGTCGGGGCTCTCGTTGGGCTCGAACTTGCCGCCGACCCCCACCCACTTGTCATGGTTCAGGTCGTTTTCCTTCTTCACCCGGTGGAGCATCAGGTACTGATCGCCCCGCTGGATGTAGCAGAGGGTGGTGTTCTTCACGGCTCAGTCCTCCCGCTGAAAGATGGAGATCCGGTTTTTGTCGTCGAAGGTGTTGTTGTACTGGAGCGAATTGTAGAGCTGCAGCGCCTCGGCGGCCTCGCCCTCCGCGTCGGAGAGCGGCAGGAAGGTGCGGGTCGCGGTATCATAGAAGCACTTGGAGTTCAGCGCCGGCACCGTGTCCTCGATCTCCGCCAGCATCTGGCTGTAGACCGGAGGCGTCAGCCCCGCAGCCTCATAGACGTAGTTGGAGAGGTAGTTGATGCTGCTGATGGGCACGTTCTGCTCCTCGATGTCATAGTTGGCCCAGACGAAGAAGGGGATCTGATACTGAAGCATCTGCTCGGAGAGGGACTCGAAGGGTCCGCCGTGGATCTCCTCGAAGAACTCCGTGTCCAGGCTGGGCAGATGGTCGCCGAAGAAGGCGATGACCACCGGCTCCTCCACCTGCCGGAAGTACTCTACCAGGTACTTCACCGCGCTGTCGGTCTCATGGGCCAGAGTGAGATACTGCTCCGCCCGGTCGTACCAGTGCATAAAGCCCTGGAGCCGCACACTGCTGGTGAAATTTGGGCCGACATACCGGTAGCCGCCGTGGTTCTGCATGGTCACGCCGAAGAGGAACATCGGTTTGTCCTTGTCCCGGTTATCATAGCGCTGGACGATCTTCTCGAACATCTCTTGGTCGCTGACAAATTCGCGGATGATATCCTTCTGGGGGAAATTCTCCAGGAAGTAGGTCTGGTTGAAGCCCAGGGACGGCCAGACGGTGTTGCGCATCCAGCCCTTGGAGAAATAGGGGTGCATGGCCACGGTGTCGTAGCCCCGCTCCTTCAGGGAGGCGACCATGGAATAGGGGTTCTCCGGCAGATACTGCTGGTAGGCCACGCAGCCCTGGGGCAGGAAGCCCAGCGTATTGCCGGTGAGGAACTCATACTCGGAGTTGGCCGTGCCCCCGCCGTAGACGCTGCTGAGGGCGAAGCCCCGGATGGTGTCCTCCTGCAGGCTGTCGATGAAGGGCATCACGTCCACGTTGGTGCGGAAGTTGCTGCCCAGCTTCCGGAAGTCGGCAAAGCTCTCGTCCATGATGACGATGATGTTGGGATCCTCCGTGGTGGCCTGGGGGATGTCTCTGTCATAGGAGGCAGCCCTTTCCTCCAGCGCCTCCACGTCATAGCCGGCGGGCTTGCGCACGAAGCTGTCTCTGAGCTCGATGGCGAAGTTCAGCAGAAAGCCGTTGTAGTCCGTGCCGTGGAGCCGCCACTGCTGGGAGGTCATGCCCGTCATGCCGAGGCCGATGCCGATGCTCAGCGCAACCAGAATCGAGCCGCCGGAGACCGTCAGGGTCTTGCGGTTGAGTTTACCGATCTTCACGGTGCTCACCGCGAACACAAACAGCAGCCAGAACACCCAGACCTGCACCACATTGGCGCTGGGGATGTAGTCATACTCCCCTGCCACGCTCATGGCGGTGCGCCAGGCCAGCACGTCGGTGGGCAGCAGCTCGGTGCCGCGGAAGGTATAAACGAAATAGTCCGCCGTCACCAGCGCCAGCAGACATGCCATGCCGATGCCCACGCCCCAGGCGGTGCGGCCGGTGATCAGGGTCCAGAACAGGATCATGCCCAGGCCGATGCCCACGCCCAGCAGGAATTCCCCGAAGGTCAGCGGCAGCACCCGGGACTCCATGGCCCCCTGCACCAGCCACATGAGCAAAATCGCGCCCAGGATCGGGATCAGCACGATGCACATGGCCCGCAGGGACTCCTTCGGCTCACACTCCAGCAGCCCGAAGCCGATGAAGCCCAGAGCCGTCAGCGGCACCACCCAGTTGGGGGTCCGCACCACGACCAGAGCCGCCACGGCGATGACCGCCAGCACCACGCCGACGATGATCCGTTTTTTGTTTTTGGCGAATGTAATCAAATCCAGGCACCTCAAAAATGCACAAAAAAGTCGAAACCGATTGAAACGTAAGGAATTATACCACGTTTCCCATAGCTAATCTATAAGAATTTATGAATTGGTGTTGTAGAATATCTTTGATTTTTTAATGAATATTTAATACATATTTCACAAATTCCGGGGCTGTTTTCGATCATAGGCCCCGGTTCCCCTGCATAGAGTTGCACCAATGGAGGGGTTGCCGATGCAGGAACTGGAAAACCGCGCCAGAGAGCTGGCGGTCTACATGCTGGAACACGGCGCCACGGTGCGCAGCACGGCAGAGGCCTTCGGGGTGTCAAAATCCACGGTGCACAAGGAGCTGACCCAGCGGCTGGAGCGCTGCAGCCCCGGCCTGTATCACGAGGTGCGCGCGCTGCTGGATCGGAACAAAGCCGAGCGCCACCTCCGCGGCGGCATGGCCACACGCAGGAAATACCTTGGGGAGGAAGCATAAATAAAGCGCTGCAGGATACAACTGCAGCGCTTGTTTGGTAATTCTTAAATTGGAGTTTACCGCTCGTTTTTTGTAGGGCGGGGACCATTTCAAACATCCCGGTATACTGGAATTTACAGCTTCCCCTCTCAGTCGCTGAGATCGGCGTCCAGGGCGATGACAGGGGTGTAGTCCGGGCTCAGGGCCTTGACCTCCTCCACGATCTTCTGGTGCAGCGCCTTGGGGTCCGGGGCATCGAAGTCCATGACCAGATCAAAGCGGATGGTCTTCTTCTCCGGGTCCAGATAGAACGCGTGCATCTGCAGCACATGGTCGTGGGACATGACGGTGCGGCGGATCTGCTCTCTGAGCTGGATCACCGCGTCGTCGGTGGTGTTG
>CADCQK010000044.1 GCA_902803575.1 Oscillospiraceae bacterium | reverse complement strand
TGAAAAGACCCTGGAGGACTGCTTTGAGGATATGAAGGATATGGGCGCCACCGGCGTGGAGATCCTGGCCAACACCCATATCGAGAATTACCCCTACCCCACCGACGAGTGGGTCAACTACTGGTTCTCCCTCTGCGACAAGTACCAGGTGGAGCCCGTGGAGTACGGCCACTGGATCGACTGCCGCGTGCTGCAGGATCGCATGCTCAGCACCGAAGAGGCGGTTGCCCGCCTGGAGCAGGATCTGCGTCTGGCGCACCGCCTTGGCTTTAAGGTGCTGCGCACCAAGATGAGCGTTGTGGACGACGCCCTCAACCCCGTGGAGAACTGGCGCGAGATCATCAAGGGAGCCCTGCCCCTGGCCGAGCGTCTGGGCCTGACCATGTGCCCGGAGATCCATATCCCCACCAACCTCAAGAGCCAGATGATCCAGGACTACATCGACTTTATCAAAGAGACCGGCACGAAGAGCTTCGGCCTGAACATCGACTTCTCCGTCTTCCGCCACAAGTTCGACGAGGGCGAGTGGGTCGATCCCCACTTCGTTCCCAACGAGCCGGAGGACATCATCCCCCTGCTGCCCTACATCTACTGCTGCCACGCCAAGTTCATCCACATGAACGACGACTTTGAGGAGACCACCATTCCTTACAAGGAAGTGCTCACCATCCTCAAGGAGCACGGCTGGAACGGCTACCTGCTGAGCGAGTACGAGGGTGCGGACAAGTACGACCAGGGCTATGAGGTTGGCCAGACCCTCAGGAAGCATCACATCCTGATGAAGAACATTCTGGGTTATTAAGGAGGCGGAGAACAATGGAAAAACAGGTCATTCAGTCGGTCGGATTCCGGAACATTGAAGAGAGCGGCGAGATCGTCGGCTTCCAGCTCAAGATCCGCCTGCCCTACTACCGCGGCGTGTACCTCAGCCAGACCAAGCCCGGCCACCTGATCGTGGACGGCGAGAGCTTCGGCGAGGACGAGATCATGTGGCGCGTCAATGGCGAGGACTTTACCTATGCCGATATGCGTAAGGACTGCAATCATCACTGGCACCCCATGGAGCCCGCGACTCTGATCGTCAAGAAAGCCGGCGGCCTGAAGCAGGGCTTCCATGATCTGACCTACGGCTTCTGCTGCACCCACTCCTACATGCCCCCCTTCATGGAGGCCCTGGAGGATCCGGACAAGCCCGCGGTCATCTACTTCCGCGAGTTTGGCCAGAACACCAACAGCAGAAGGCTTTTGATCGTGTAAGGAAGGAGAAAGACCATGCTGAAAATCGGAATTTTGGGCTGCGGCAAGATCGCCCAGGTGAGACATATTCCCGAGTACGCGGCAAACCCCAACTGCGAGCTGGTGGGCTTCTTCAATCCCACCAAATCCCGGGCCGAGGACATGGCTGCCAAATACGGCGGCAAGGCCTATGACAGCGCCGAGGAGCTGCTGGCAAACCCCGAGATCGACGCGGTCTCCGTCTGTGCCGCCAACAACGCCCACGCGGAGCTGACCATCAAGGCTCTCCGTGCCGGCAAGCACGTCCTCTGCGAGAAGCCCATGGCCATCTCCCTCGCCGACTGCGAGGAGATGGTGAAGGTCGCCAAAGAAGAAGGCAAGCTCCTCATGATCGGCCAGAACCAGCGCTTAACCCGCGCCCACGAGCTGGCGAAAAAGATGATCGCGGACGGCGAGATCGGCAAGGTCATCACCTTCCGCACCTCCTTCGGCCACGGCGGCCCCGAGACCTGGAGCATCACCCCGGGTAAGAACACCTGGTTCTTTGACAAGACCAAGGCCGCCATGGGCGCCATGGCAGACCTCGGCATCCACAAGACCGACCTGATTCAGTTCCTGCTGGGTGAAAACGTCGTACGCACAACCGCAAAGCTCACCACGCTCGACAAGCGCGGCGCCGACGGCAACCTCATCGGCGTAGATGACAACGCCATCTGCATCTACGAGATGGCGAGCGGCGTCATCGGCACCATGACGGCCTCCTGGACCTACTATGCGGCCGAAGACAACTCCACCGTCTTCTACGGCACCGAGGGCGAGATGCGGATCTATGACGATCCCGCCCACTCCATCGTCGTAAAGAAGAAGGGCGAGGAGCCGAAGTACTTCGACGTCGAACAGATCCAGACCAACGACAACCAGACCAAGTCCGGCATCATCGACGCCTGGATCGACTGCCTGATGGAGGATCGGGAGCCGGACATCTCCGGTGAGAACGTCCTTTCCGCCATGC
>CADCQK010000043.1 GCA_902803575.1 Oscillospiraceae bacterium | reverse complement strand
TGTGCCCCGCCGCGTTGAATGTACTGCCGGATCAACGGCGGGGCACAGGTCCCCGCCCTACGGTGGATCATTGCAGTTCCCCGATAAACTATAATTTGCATCCTTCAAAAACACGCGCCACAGAACAAATCCTGCAGCGCGTGCTCAGATTATAAGTTTTTCACCATCAGGGCGCGGGTGGCGTTCAGAACGCAGAGCACCATGACGCCCACGTCCGCGAAGATGGCCAGCCACATCCCAGCAATACCGAGAGCGCCGAGGATCAGGCAGATGCCCTTGACGCCCAGGGCGAAGATGATGTTCTGCCAGGCGATCTGCACCGTGCGGCGGGCGATCTTGATGGCCAGCGGCAGCTTTCCGATGTCGTCGTCCATCAGCACCACGTCGGCGGCCTCGATGGCAGCGTCGGAGCCGATGCCGCCCATGGCAATGCCCACATCCGCTCTCGCCAGCACCGGCGCGTCGTTGATGCCGTCGCCCACGAAGGCCAGGCGCTTGTTCTTCTCCTCCATGTCCAGCAGGGCTTCCACTTCCGTGACCTTGTCGGCCGGAAGCAGCTCGCTGCGAAACTCCGAGACCCCCAGTTCCCTGGCCACTGCCTGGGCAGCAGGTTTCCGGTCACCGGTTAACATAACAATTCTCTTGACGCCGCTCTCCCGCAGCTTCTGCACCGCCTCGGCAGCTCCGGGCTTGGGCCGATCGGAGATCTCGATGCAGCCGAGGTAGCGGTTTTCTCTCGCCACATGGACCAGAGTTCCGGCAGCCAGGACACCCTTGGGTCTGAGGCCCAGCGCCTCCATGAGCCGCTCGTTGCCCACCGCCACTCTCTGGCCGCCCACGATGGCGAGAACGCCCTCTCCGGGCCGCTCCTTGGCGTCGGTGGCAGCGTCAGACTCCGGGATCGCCCCGGCAGCCGCCTTCAAGCTCTCGCTGACCGGATGGTCGGAAAAGCGCTCCGCCGCCGCTGCCAGCCGCACCAGCTCTTCGGAGCTGATCTCCGGCTCGGGGAAGACCTCGGAGACTTCGAACACGCCTCTGGTCAGGGTGCCGGTCTTATCCATGACCACGCAGTCCGTCTGGGACAGAAGCTCCAGATAGCTGCTGCCTTTGATCAGAATGCCTCGGGAACCGGCGCCGCCGATGCCGCCGAAGAAGCTCAGCGGGATGGAGATCACCATGGCACAAGGGCAGCTGATGACCAGGAAGGTCAGGGCCCGGTAGATCCACTGGCTCCACATGGGTGCCAGATGCATGGCCGTCGAACGGATGATGGACGGCAGCAACGCCAGCAGCAGCGCTGAGATGACCACCGCGGGGGTGTACCATCTTGCAAATCGCGTGATAAACCGCTCGGTGGTGGCTTTCTTCAAAGTGGAGTTTTCCACCAGCTCCAGGATCCGGGCCACGGTGGAATCGTCGTAGCGCTTCACGGTCTTCAGCCTGAGGACGCCGGTGAGGTTCACGCCGCCGCTGATGACGCTGTCCCCCGGGCCCACGTCCACGGGGACGCTCTCGCCGGTGAGGGCCGCGAGATTCAGAGAGGAGGTCCCCTCCAGCACCTCGCTGTCCAGCGGCACCCGCTCGCCGGGCTTCACCACGATGATGCTCTCCGGCTCCACGGTCTCCGGCAGCACCTCGATGATGCCGCCGTCGGTCTCCAGATTGGCGTGGTCCGGCCGGATGTCCATCAGATCCGAGATGCTCTTCCGGCTGCGGCCCACGGCCACGTCCTCAAAGAGCTCGCCCACCTGATAAAACAGCATGACCGCCACGGCCTCGGCGTATTCCCCGAGGATCAGGGCGCCCAGCACGGCGATGGCCATGAGCAGGTTTTCGTCAAAGGGCTGCTTGTTCTTGATGCCCACAAAGGCCTTGCGGAACACGCCCCAGCCCACCACCGCCACCGCGGCCACGGCCAGGATCAGATGCAGCCACTTCAGCTCCGGCAGCAGGTGGGAAATCAGCAGCAGCACCAGAAACAGCGCTGCCGCGATCAGAATATTTCTCAAATCCCGCTTCTGGCGGCGTTTGAGCTTCATGGGATCACCCCTCGATTTCGAAATCCGGCTCGACCTTGCGGGCCACCTTCAGCATTTCCTTGAGCTTCGCGGCCTCGTCCACGCCGTCGGCGTACTGGACGATCATCTTCTGGGCCATGAAGCTGATGGAGCAGGACTCGATCCCCTCCAGCTCAGAGAGTTTCCGCTCCACGGCGGCGGCGCAGTTGGCGCAATCCACTTCGATGCTGTACTTCTTCTGCATGGTGATTTCTCCTTTACTTCTCTAAAATATGCTCCATGCCCAGCGCCAGAATGGAGCGGACATGGTCATCGTCCAAGGCATAAAACACGGTCTTCCCCGCTCTGCGAAACCGCACCAGCTTCGCGTCCTTCAAGGCTCTCAGCTGGTGGCTCACGGCGCTCTGGGTCACCCCAAGGAGCTTCGCCAGGTCGCAGACGCAGAGCTCACTTTCAAACAGGAGGTACAGGATCCGGATCCTGGTGGTGTCCCCGAACATCCGGAAGAGCTCCGCCAGATCGTAGAGCCGCTCCTCATCCGGCAGCTCCGAGAGCACCTGCTGCACCGTGTCCTCGTGGACATGCAGAAAATCGCACACCGGCGCATGCTTTTCGTCCATTTTTCCCGCCTCCTTGATTTGAACATATGAGCAAACGTTCATTTGATGATCCTATTAAAGCACGTTCCGCAGAGAATGTCAAGAGGGAGACTGTAAAAAAGTGTGGAATATGGAGTTGAAGATTTCAAATGATAGTTTAGCGGGGAGCTGCAATGATCCACCGTAGGGCGGGGACCTGTGCCCCGCCGCGTTGAATGTGCTGCCCATGTACCGGCGGGGCACAGGTCCCCGCCCTACAAGGAGCGAGAGATAAACTCCAATTTCACGCGCAATCCGTAAAATCCCCCGGAGCGTTTGCCCCGGGGGATCGGTTTAGATTTGCAGCGTTGCGCGGCTGCCGCCGGATTTCTCTTTTTTTACGATGATCTGGCGGTCGATCCGCTCCTTCAGTTCCTCCACGTGGGAGATGATGCCCACCAGCCGGTTTTCGTCGGAGAGGGACGAGAGGGTCTGCACGGCGTTGTTCAGGGCGTCGTTGTCCAATGAGCCGAAGCCCTCGTCTACGAACATGGCGTCCAGCCGCACGCCGCCGGCGGAGGACTGGATCTCCTCAGACATGCCCAGGGCCAGCGACAGGGACGCCTGGAAGGACTCCCCGCCGGAGAGGCTCTTGACGCTGCGCTGGGTGCCGTTGTAATGGTCGATGACGTTCAGCTCCAGACCGGTCTGGCTCCGGTTGTCGGCGGCGGTCTTGCTCCGCCTGAGCTCGTACTGCCGGTCGGACATCAGGAGGAAATGCCGGTTGGCGCGGGCCAAAATCCGGTCGAAAAAGGTGGTCTGGACATAGGTCTCCAGCGCCAGCTTCTCCTTCCCCGAGAGACTGCCGCCGGCGGTGTCCGAGAGGGCCGAGAGCCATTTGAGTCTGGCTTCGGCGGTCTCCATCTCGCTCAGATCGGCTTTCAGAGTTTCCAGCGTCTGCTTCTGCAGCTCGAGCTTCGTGTGGAGGGCGGTCTGGTTCTTTTGCAGTTCCTCCCGCTGCGCGCTTGCCTCGTCCCGCTGGGTCTGCAGCGCCGCGGCGTCGATCTCCCGGGCGTCCGAGAGGGTGTCCTCCAGCTGCCGGATCTGGCCCTGCAGCTCCGCGGTGCGCTGCCGTGCAGCAGTCAGGTTCTCTTCCGCATGCTTCAAGGAGGTTTCCGCCTCGGTGAGAGCGGTTTGGATCTGTTGGATCTCCTGCTTCGCCTCTGCCTCGGTGGGGTATGGAAGTCTTGACTTCTGTCCGGCGATTTGGCTTCTCAGGGCCTCCAGAGAGGCGTTCAGAGCGGCAAGTTCGCTTTGGCCGGTGTGGAAGGCCGACTCCAGAGCCTGCTTGTCCTGCTGCAGTTTCGGAAGCTGCTCCGTCAGGGTTTTCTTTTCCCTTTGAGCGGCCTCGACCTCTGTGATCTGCCGCGCCAGTTCCTGCAAAACATGCTCCGTTTCCGCCTTCAGCGCGTCGGGATCGCCGTCGGGCAGCTGCTGTTGAAGCTGCTCCAGCAGCGAGCGCTTCGCATCCCGTTTTTCCTTCTGCACGGCGGCGGACTGACTGGCAGTCTCGGCCGCCTTCTCCGCCTTCTCGGAGGCAGTCTTTTGCTGCTTCAAATCCGCCTCGGTGGGGGCGTCATCCGAGAGCTTCGCCGGGTCCGGATGGTGCACCGCGCCGCAGACCGGGCAGGGCTGTCCCGCTTCCAGCTCCGCAGCCAGCAGGCCCGCCTGGGCGTGGAGAAAGCTGTCGTGCATGGCGTCATACTTCTGCCGCTGCCCTTTGGCTTCCTCGAAGGAGGATGTGAACGCTGTCTGTGCATCGGTATAGTCCCGCTCCAGATTTTCCAGTTCGTTTTTCGTTTTGAAATAGCTGTGGATCCGCTCCGAGAGATTCTGTGCGGTCGTCTGTTCGTTTTTCAATCTGAGCAGGATCTCCCCCGGCTCGCCCAGATCCCGGATGCGCTGCTGCGCCTGATGCAAAGCCGATTCCGCATTGGCGAGGTCGGTTTCCCGCCGGGCCTGTTCCGCCTCGGATCGGGTGCGTTCTTCCAGCTGCATCTGCTCTTTTTCCAGCGAGTCTGAGAGGGCCGCGTAGTCCGGCAGCCAGGCCTGGAGCTCTCCGATTCTGGCCCGCAGCTTGGCAAGCTCCGGTTCTCTTGCCTGTTCCGCCGCCAGTGCTTCGGTGAGGCGGTCGGTCTCCGGCGCCTGGACACTCAGGGCTTCTCTGGCGGAAATCAGATCCGCTCTGGCTTTTTCCTGCTCCGAGGCCCGGCCCAGCTGCTCATCCAGCCGCCGGAGGCTGTCATCCAGCTCCGAGAGCTCCCGCTCCCCCGTTTCATAAATCTGCCGTGCCTCGTTCTGCAGGGCTTCCGCCGCGGTGATCGCCTCCTTCGGGAGCAGCGATCCATCCGGCAGCAGGGTCTCGACGGCCTGCTGCACTCTGCTCTGCAGCCCTTCGAAGACCCGCCGCTGGGCGTCTGCGTCCTGCTTGAACCGCTTTTGCAGCCGCTCGTAGGGCTCGGTTTTGAAGATGTCCCGGAAGATCTTCTGGCGCTGCTTGGTGTCGGCCAGCAGCAGCTTCTGAAAGTCTCCCTGGGCGATCATGGCAATCTGGGAAAACTGCTGCCGGTCCACTCCCAGCAGCTCGCGGATGGCGGCGTCCACCTCTTTCGGCTTCGTAATCAAGCCTCCGTCGGGCCGCTCCAATTGGGCGGAGGCGGGCTCCGTGGCCATGCCCTCGCCGCGCTTTTTCGGCCGTTCATAGGCGGGATTTCTTCGGATCGTATAAGTCTCGCCGTTGTGGCGGAAGGAAAGCTCCACGAAGGTAGCGGTCTCCGGATCGGCGTACTGGCTGCGCAGCATGCCGGGCTCCCGCACGTCGCCGCTGGCCTCGCCGAAGAGGGCGAAGGTGATGGCGTCGAAGATGGTGGTCTTCCCCGCCCCGGTGTCGCCGGTGATCAGATACAGCCCCCCGGCGCCCAGCTTTTCCAGCTCCAGCACCTGCTCGGATGCGTAGGGGCCGAAGGCGGAGAGGGTGAGTTTCAAGGGTCTCATGCGTCTTCGCCTCCCTCCCAGATCTCCCGGATGCAGCCGAGGACATATTCCCGCTGCGCCTCGGAGAAATCACTGCCGTTCTGCTGCCGGTAGAAGTCCGAGAGCAGCTCCATGGGGTCCTTCCGCTCCGCGGCTTCCAGCTCCCACAGGCTTGCATCCGTACGGGTGCGGCGGTTGTCGTAGCTGAGCTTCATGAGATTCGGATAGACTGTCCGGAGGCGGCCCAGGGCGTTGGGCACGTCCTCCTCGTCGGTGAGGATGACGTGGAGGTAGTCCTCCCGATTGGCGTCGGTGTAAAAGCTCCGTGCGGTGAGCTCGTCGTAGGTGCCTTTGATCTCTCTGAGATCCCGCAGGGGCTTCAGCGGGATGGTGCGGAGCCTGACGCTGCCCTTCTCCCCCAGTTCCACCATCGTGACGGATTTTTCCTGCTTTGCCTCGGAGAAGGAGTATTTCAGCGGCGTGCCGCAGTAGCGAAGGGTCTCTCTTCCGATGCTCTGGGGCCCGTGGAGGTGGCCCAGCGCCACGTAGTCGAAGGCGTCATAGACCGCGGCGTCCACGTTCTCCGTGCCGCCTACGAAAAGCTCCTCCGACTCCGTCCGCTCCGCCCCGGTGACGAACTGGTGGGACAGCAGCACGTTCCGCTCGGAGGGATCCATGCCCATCTGTTCAATGGCGGTGCGGATGGCGTCGGTGTAGGATTCGATCTCCGATTCCGGGAAGCACCGGCGCACCATGGCCGGTTTCAAAAACGGCAGCAGCCAGAAGCGCACCGGGCCGAAGGCGTCGGTAAGCGTCACCGGTTCAACGTCACCGTTGTAGACTCTGGAGATGTGCACGCCCTCCGCCTCCAGCAGCCGCGCACCGAATGCCAGCCGCTCCGGAGAGTCGTGGTTGCCGCTGATCAGCAGCACCGCAAGCCCCAGCGCTTTGAGGCTGCAGAGAAATGCGTCCAGCAGCTCCACGGCCTCCGCCGACGGGACGGATTTGTCGTACACATCCCCGCAGATCAGCACCGCCTCCGGCCGCTCCTGCTGCGCAATTTTCAAAATTTGTTCCAGTATGTACCTCTGATCCGGCAGCATGGAAAACCCGTTCACCCGCTTGCCCAGATGCAGATCGGATAAGTGCATCAGCTTCATAGGAAACTCCTTCAAAAGGCTTTTTCCATATTATACTTGGTTTTCGAAATGCCGTCAAACCAAAGAAAAAGCACGCCGGAGTCCGACGTGCAAATGATAGTTTATCGCTTTGAGAGAGTGTAGAGTGAAGAGTGGAGAGTGGAGATAAGGTAGATTGAAAAAGAAGCGTTTTCAATCCATCACGAAGTGATTCCTCAACTTCACTCTTCACTCTCAACTCTTCACTCTCATAATGCTTAAGCTCCAATCTACCGTTCGCTGTACCGTTTCCACACAGCCATGGCGAGGAACACGGTCACGAGGGCGATCAGGGCGATGACGCCTTCGGTTACAGGGATCGAAGCATATTTTGAGACGATCACCGCGGCGGCGTCCATCAGGGCGTGGAGAAAGATCGCCAGCGGGAAGAGCCAGATGCCCCCCTTCCTCGTTGCGGCGAACCAGACCAGCACCGACAGCGCCAGATGGAACGTCACCGCCAGCAGCCGCTCCACAATCCCCAGCAGGAAGTCGGTGGGCTGCGTCTCCACCAAATCCCGGAGTTGGGTCTGCGCCTGATCGAGCGCCTCGGCGGGAACGGTTTTCAGAACGCTCTCCAGTGACCCGGTGTTGATCATCACCGACAGCGCCAGATTGGAGATCATGGTGAGTCCCAGCAGGATCGCCGCCTCTGCCCCGCCGTGGCCTGCGCCGTACATCAGGGCATTGCCGTCGTTGGCCCACTCCTTTTTCAATACATGCCGCATGGCGAGAAAGCGCCCGGTCTCCTCAAAGATGCCGGCGGCGAGACCCCCGTAGAGGGCGTAAAGCCAGATGTTGTTCTGAATCCTCTCCCCCGCTGCGGAGCCCAAAACCGCCTGGTGCAGGAAACGCTCCAGAACCAGCGCGAAGAGGATGAACACTGCGGCGCCCGTCCAAAATGCCTTTCCATCTGCGTCGAATCGCTTTTTGAACATCAAAAACAGCACCACCGGCAGCGCAAAGCTGACGATCGCGGAAACAACCATGCAGAGCATGGACAAGCTCGAAACTGTTCCTTCGATCATTGGAAAACACCTCCTTGTCTCCAGTATTCTCCTTCCACAAGGTGGAATGTCAATACTTTTTTTGAAAAAACTACAGAAAAACCAGCCGCGATGGCTCACGGCTGGTTTTCATTGGAATTAAATCGCGTTGCCTGCGCTGGCCAGAGGCGTCAGATCGACGCCGTCGTCCGGCTCGGGCGGTTCGGGCAGCGGGGGCTCGTTGGTCTCGAAGTCGTGGTAGACCTGGAGGCCGGAGCCTGCGGGGATCAGCTTGCCGATCAGGACGTTCTCCTTCAGACCCACCAGGTGGTCCACCTTGCCCTTGATGGCGGCGTCGGTGAGCACCTTCGTGGTCTCCTGGAAGGAGGCGGCGGACAGGAAGCTCTCGGTGGCCAGAGAGGCCTTGGTGATGCCCATGAGAATCTGGGTGGCCTCGGGCAGCAGGAGCTCGGTCTCACCGGCGTCGATCCGCTTCTGGATCTCGTCGCGGATGGCATTGAACTCGTTGACGTCCACGATGGTGTCGCTGAGCAGGTCGGTGCTGCCGGGATCGGTGACGCGGACCTTGCGCATCATCTGGCGGATAATGACCTCGATGTGCTTGTCGTTGATGTCAACGCCCTGCTGACGGTACACCTTCTGGACCTCCTGAGTGATATACTGCTGGCAGGCGTTGACGCCGCTGATGCGCAGCACATCGTGGGGGTTGAAGGCGCCGGCGGAGATGGGCTGGCCCTTCTCCACATGGTCGCCGGGATGGACGAGGATGCCGGCGGAATAGGGGATGTTGTAGGTGACGACCTCGCCATCCTCTTCACCGGTGATGGTGACGGCCCAGATGGAGGCCTTGCGGGTCTCCTCCATGGAGACGACGCCGGAGATCTCGGCGAGCTGTGCCATCTTCTTGGGCTTGCGGGCCTCGAACAGCTCCTCGACACGGGGCAGACCCTGGGTGATATCGTCGCCGGCGACGCCGCCGGTGTGGAACGTACGCATGGTCAGCTGGGTGCCGGGCTCGCCGATGGACTGGGCCGCGATGACGCCGACGGCCTCACCGGCGTTGACCGGTCTGCCGACAGCCAGGTTGATTCCGTAGCACTTGGCGCAGACGCCTCTGCGGGCCTTACAGGTCATGACGCTGCGGACCTTGACGGCGTCGATGTCGTTCTGCTCCAGAACGGCGACATCGGCGGGCATGAGCATGTGATCCAGATCGAAGAGCACCTCGCCGGTCTTGGGAGAGACCACAGGCTCGGCGGGATAGCGGCCGTGGATGCTCTCGGCCAGGGTCTGCACCACGTCGCCCTTGTCGATGATCTCTCTGGCCATGGTGCCGTCGGTGGTGCCGCAGTCGGGCTCACGGATGATGACGTCCTGAGAGACGTCCACCAGACGACGGGTCAGGTAACCGGAGTCGGCGGTACGCAGAGCGGTATCGGCCAGACCCTTACGGGCGCCTCTGGAGGAGGTGAAGTACTCCAGAACGGAGAGGCCCTCACGGTAGTTGGACTTGATGGGGATCTCGATGGTCTTGCCGGCGGTGTTGGCGATCAGGCCGCGCATACCGGCCAGCTGGCGGATCTGGGCCATGGAGCCACGGGCGCCGGAATCGGCCATCATGAACAGGGGGTTGAACTCATCCAGGCAGCCCTGCAGCTCGGCAGTGACGTCCTTGGTGGTCTGCTCCCACTCGGCGATGGTGTAGCGATAGCGCTCGTCGTCGGTCATCTTGCCGCGCTGGAACATCTTCTCGATCTGGACGACCTTCTTCTCGGTCTCGTCGATCAGCGCCTGCTTGGAGTCAGGCACGGTCATGTCCGCGATGGAGATGGTGATGGCGCCGATGGTGGAATACTTGTAGCCCAGGGCCTTGACGTTGTCCAGCACCTCGGTGGCCACGGTGAAGCCGTGCTTCTCGATGCAGCGGTCGATGATCTTTCCAAGCTGCTTCTTGCCGACCTTGAAGCTGATCTCCAGATTGAACATCTGCTCGGGGTCGGTGCGGTCCACATAGCCCAGATCCTGGGGGATGGGCTCGTTGTAGATGATGCGGCCCACGGTGGTATCGATGGTGCGGCGGCGGATCTCGCCGTCCACCTCGCGCTGCATGCGCACCCGGATGGGGGCGTGCAGGCCGATGTCGCCGTACTGGTAGGCCATGATGGCCTCCTCGGCGTCGCGGTAGAACTTCACCGGGCGGTACTCCGGCAGCTGCAGCAGGTCTTCCTTATCTGCCTTGCGGCGCTCGTTCTCGGCCTGCAGCTCCTTGATCTTCTCATAGAAGAGGTCGCCGTCCACCACGGTGTTCTCCTCGAAGCCGCTGTCGCCGGCCACGGTGCAGAGCACCTCTTCGGCGCCCTTCTCGGCCTTGCCCAGACGGACATAGGTGAGGTAGTAGGAGCCGAGGATCATATCCTGGGTCGGGACCGTGACGGGGTGACCGTCCTGAGGACGCAGCAGGTTGTTGGCGGAGAGCATGAGGATACGGGCTTCCGCCTGAGCCTCGGCGCTCAGCGGCACGTGAATGGCCATCTGGTCGCCGTCGAAGTCGGCGTTGAAGGCGGTGCAGCACAGGGGGTGCAGCTTCAGGGCGCGGCCCTCC
>CADCQK010000042.1 GCA_902803575.1 Oscillospiraceae bacterium | reverse complement strand
TCCACGGTCATGCCGGCATACTTGCCCGCATACTCGGTGTGGCGGCCCTGATCGTCCACGGGGACGACCATGTCCAGCTTGTAGCGCATGCCGCAGAGATAGTCCACCATACCAAAGCCGGGAGCGGTGTGCACCAGGCCGGTGCCGTCCTCGACGGTGACTTCATCATCCAGCATCAGCAGGCTGGTCTTGTCCATGAAGGGGTGCTTGGCCAGCATGTACTCCAGATCGGTGCCCACGCAGGTGTGAACGACGGAGTAGTTCTCCACGCCGCCCAGCTGCATCAGACGGTCGATCAGCTCGGTGGCGACGATGAGGATCTCGCTGCCGGTATCGACGAAGGAATAATCCACATTGGGGCCCACCATGATGCCCAGGTTGCCGGGCAGGGTCCAGATGGTGGTGGTCCAGATCAGGAAAGAGACCGGCTTGTCGAACTTCGGGAGCTTCCCGAGGTCGTCGTGCATGGGGAACTTGACGTAAGCCGTGGTGCAGGGGTCATCGTGATACTCGATCTCCGCCTCCGCCAGAGCGGTCTCGTCATGGACGCACCAGTAGACAGGCTTCAGGCCCTTGGAGATGTGGCCGTTGCGGTACATGCGGCCAAAGACGCGCACCTCGTCGGACTCAAAGCCCGGATCCATGGTGCGGTAGGGATGCTCCCAGTCGCCCACGACGCCCATGCGCTTGAAGCCGTTCATCTGACGCTGGATGTAGTGCTCGGCGTAGTCGCGGCAGGCGCTGCGGAAGTCCGCAACGCTCATTTCCTTGTGGTTGAGGCGCTGCTCCTTGATGATGGCGCTCTCGATGGGCATGCCGTGGTTGTCCCAGCCGGGGATGTAGGGGACGTGGCGGCCGCGCATCATGTAGCTGCGGTTGATGAAGTCCTTCAGGGCCTTGTTCAGGGCGTGGCCCATGTGGATGTCACCGTTGGAGAAGGGAGGGCCGTCGTGGAGGTTGAACCGGGGCAGGCCTTCGCTCTTCTTCAGGTGCTCGTTATAGATGTCCAGTTCCTGCCAGCGCTTAAGCATCTCCGGTTCCCGCTTCGGTAGGCCGGCGCGCATGGGGAAGTCGGTCTTCGGCAGATTGATGGTGTCGTTGAAGTTCTTTTTCTGGTCGGACATGTAATGTACTCCTTCTAATAAAATCCGCTTGGGAAAAACCGCCCGCGCACGAGAACTCTCCTGCGCGGCGGATCAATGGCTTCGGGATGGTTGCCGGAATCAGTCCTCGGAGGAAATGTGGAACAGCTGGGTATCCTCGATGGAACTCTCAGGGGTGAGCTCCACGGGGGCTGCGTCCTGCATGACGAGCTGCCCGTCCAGGGGCTGCTCCTCGTCCTCTTCCGGCTCCGGCAGCTGGGAGGCATCCACCTCCACCAGCGGGATGCTCTCTTCGACTTCCTCTGCTTCCTCAGCGAATGCGGGAGCCTCGGGAACCTCCGGCTCCTCGGGCAGATTGGCGCGCTGGGCGGCGGCGATGGTGTCGAGGTAATCCAGCTGGGTCATGCACATGCTGCGGGTCTCTTCGATGAAGCGGACCGTGGCGCTCTGGGCGTTCAGGAGCCGCTCCTCCTCCGCAGCCTTGGCCTGCTGCAGGCCGCCGACCACGCGCTGGGAATAGGCGTCGGCGTCGGCCATGACCTGTTTGGCATAGGCCTCGGCGTCGGCAGTAATCTTACTGGCCTTGGCTTCCGCCTCGGCCGTGATCTCCTCTGCTCTCTCCTGGGCGATGCGCAGGGTGCGGCGCATCTCCTCTTCGGTGGCGCGGTACTCTTCCACGGAAGTGACGAGCACCTTGATCTTGCCGCTCAAAACGGCGACTTCCTTTTCCTTCGCGGCCAGAGCCTCGGCGCATTCCTCGCGGAGACGATCCACAGCGCCCATGTCATAGCCGGTGAACAGCACCTTTTCCAGATTTCTTTCTCTGATTTCCTGCGGCGTCATACTCTATATCCCCCGTTCTTAAAATTTCAAGACACTGCTCTCCAGCTCGTCCAGCTGGTCGTTGAGAAGCGCGACTCCGTGCGGCGTAAACACCACGGCCTTCAGACTGCCGACACGCAGCAGCTTGCCGCCGAGGGCGTAGGCCGCGCCGGAGAGAGAATCCGTCATGCGGCGGGACAGCTCCGGAGAGAGCCGTTCCTCATTCACCAGAACGATGCGTCCGTACATCATATGGTCGATGATCTCGACGCCCTCCTCAAAGGTGGTAGGCAGGAAGATCACAAACTCCCGTCCGCTGGTGCCGGTTTTCAAATCCACCACCTGGCCGGAGCCTCGGCGGCTGGAGCCTCTGGTGCGGGTGGCGCGGGGCGGCTCGGGGATCGGCTCAGACTCGATCTCCTCAGAGTCGTCGGCAAAGACGCTGCGCCGGGCGGGACGCTCTTTCTTTTTCTTTTTCTGCTTGACGGGCGCCGGCTCCGGTTCCGAATAGGAATCGTTCTTCACCGTCTCAAACACCGGCTCATCGTTCAGGCCCGGATCGTAGTATTCATCCTCGTCCACGTCGCCGTAGGCGTCGGTGAACAGGCCAAGCTTGTCCAGAAACGACATATTCTGTATCCCTCGCTTTAAGCGTAGTGTCTCGCGCCGAAGATGGAGGAGCCCACGCGCACCATATTGGCGCCGCAGCGGATGGCGTCCTCAAAATCGTCGCTCATGCCCATGGACAGAAAGTCCATGGAAACATTATCGTATTTTTTTGCGCCGATGTCAATAAAAAGCTTGTACATTGCGCAAAAATAGACATTATTCCCGCCGGGTTCCAGGCTGATCGGCGGGATGGCCATGAGCCCCCGCACCCGCAGGTGGGAATATGTGGATGCTTTCTCCAGCAGCGCCGGAAGATCCTCGGGAGAGACGCCGGATTTGGCCGCCTCATCGCCGATGTTCACTTCGATCAGGATGTCCTGCACGATGCCGCGCTTTTCCGCCTGGGCGTCGATCTTCTGCAGCAGTGCTTCGGAGTCCACGCTCTGGATCAGATCCACCAGGCCCACGATCTGCTTCACCTTGTTGGTCTGCAGGTGGCCGATGAAGTGGACGGGCCTGCCCTCGTAGGCGCCCTTGGGGTGCTTCTCCAGAAGCTCCTGCACCCGGTTTTCGCCGCAGGCGTCCACCCCGGCGGCCACGGCCTCCTTGACCCGGTCGGCGTCATTCATCTTCGTTGCGGCCACCAGGAGGATGTCCTCTGGCCTCCGGCCGCTCTCGACGGCGGCGGCGTCCATCCGCTTCCGGATGGCGGCCACATTTTCGCGGATGCTCATGGTATCAAGTCCTTTATATTCTTTCGTTAATTCACAACGTTGCCGTCGCCCAGGTCTCTGCCGGAGACGATGATCTCGTTGTCGGCACGGAGGGAACCGCCCTCGTTCTCGGCGGCCACCAGGTAGAAGTCCTCCCCCTCATAGAGGATGGTGACGGGCTTTTCCTCCATGACCCCGGCGCTGACGGCGTAGACCACGGTCTGCCCGTCCTCCACGTGGACGGCCCGCTTGGTGACCTTCAGACCGCTGTAGGTCTGGAAGACCACCTCCGCCTCGGAGGCTCGAAGGCTCAGGGTCTCAGAGAGCGCGGAGGTGCAGCGGAACACCACCGCCACGTCGCCCTTGTGGTTGGGCTTGCTGATGGATTTCACCACGGCGCGGACGTTGCTGGAATTCCTGTAACCGAAATCCAGCGAGGTCTCGCCGCCCACCTTCAGGCGTTCTGCGTCCTGCTGGGACATGACGGCAGCATAATACCAGGTGGCGTCTGTCACCAGCTTGCCGATGACGTTGTCGGAAACCTGGGTGTTCTGATCTCTGAGGGCGTCCACCCCGTCGGGGTCGATGTCCTCCAGCTGATCGGGCTTGAGGCCCTCGAAGCCGTCGGCCTCGTTGGTGAAGGTGCCCGCAGCGGGGGCCGCAACCACATCGTCGCCGTGCATGCTGCCGCGGATCTGGTTCAACTCGGTCTGGAGATCATCCAGATCCTTCTGGGTCACGCTGCCCTCGCCGCCGCGCAAAAGGCTGGAGAGGGTGACGGAGGCGCTGTCCAGTCCGGCGGCGTCGGTCTCGGCGGCAGCGCTGCTGAGCCGGTAGACCGTGCTGCGGATGGCCGTCTCGGTCTCGGTTTGGTCCGCCGCGTTGCTGAGACTTGCCAGCAGCGAACGGACGTAGGTGATTTCGGTCTCCACCTCGGAAGCTCTGGCGGCCAGATCCAGGTCGCTCTGATCCTGGGTAGCCAGGGCCACGGTGCCGCCGGCGGAGATGTGCTCCCCGTTTTGGATCATGTAAGAGATGTGGGGCCGGTCCGACGTGATGAGCTGCTCGCTTCTGACGATGCAGCCGGAGGTGGTGCCGGACTCGGTGACGGTGATGTAGCTGACGGTCTCGGTCTCATACTCCGACTGCACCTGCCGCACCACCGGGATGGCGATATAGAGCGCCAGAATCACCACAATGACCGCAGTAACCCAATAGGTCACCCGGCCGAAGCCTTCTTTTTTGGTTTTCATGGCGCAACTCACCTTCTTCGAAAAAGGGTCTCACCCCTCCTGCCAGTCCAGATTCCGCGACGGCGCCACCGTGGAGATCGCGTGCTTGAAGATCAGCTGCTGCCGACCCTCGCTCTCCAAAAGGACAACGAAATTATCGAACCCCCGCAGGGTGCCGCGCATCTGGAATCCGTTCACCAGAAAGACCGTCACCGGCACGCGCTCCGTCCGGATCCGGTTGAGGAAACCCTCCTGTAAATTCTGTGCTTTCTGCATAGCCTTTCGCTCCTTCCTTCAGAGCGGGCTATTTTATAAGTATACCACATTCTCCCGCCCCATGAAATAGTAAAATTCTACAAATAACCCCGGGTGCTGGTCCCTTCCGGCGTTTCATTTGCAGTACTTCATTCTATTCCAAGGGTTCGGAGGAATTCTGTCGAATGCCGTAAGGCCTCGTTCAGATCCGGCGTTTTCTCAAACCGGTGCCACTCGATGGCCGGATCTCTTCGAAGCCAGGTGAGCTGCCGTTTGGCGTAGCGGCGGGACTCCATCTTGATCTTCTCCGCCGCCTCTGTCTCGCTGCAGGCGCCCGAGACCGCACCCACCGCCTCCTTGTAGCCGATGGCCTGCATGGCGGTGCAGCTTGCGGGGACGCCGGACGCCAAAAGGGATCGAACCTCGTCCATGAGCCCCTGCTCGAACATCCGGTCCACCCTTCTGTCGATTCGGTCGTAGAGATCCTGCCGCACCTCGAAATCCAGCGCAAGCTTCGCAGCGTCGTATCTGGGCGGGATGGCCTGGGTCTCCAGATCGTGTTGGGTGATGGTCTTCCCGGTGAGAATATAGACCTCCAGCGCCCGGACGATGCGCTTTTTGTCCGCCTCGTGGAGCTTCGCCGCCCGCTCCGGGTCCACCTTTCGAAGCTCCCCCAGAAGCCCCCTGCCGCCGATCTCGTCGTAGCGTTCATTGAGTTCCTCTCTAAGCGCCGGGTCCACCGGGCCTCCCGCGAAAGTGCGGCCTGAGAGCAGCGAGTCGATGTAGAGCCCCGTTCCGCCCACCAGCACCGGCAGCTTCCCTCGGTTCAGGATGTCTTCCACACAGGAGGCGGCCTCCTCCACGTATCTCGCTACGGAGTAATTCTCCTCCGGGTCGGCCACGTCGATCATGTGGTGCGGGATGCCCTGCATCTCCTCCGGGGTCGGCTTCGCGGTGCCAATGTCCATCCTCCGGTAGATCTGCATGGAGTCCGCGGAGACCACTTCGCCGCCTAACTTCTGGCACAAAGCGACCCCCAAAGCGGTCTTTCCCGAGGCCGTAGGCCCTGAAATTACAATGATTTTCGGCGTCATGGTCGAATTTCTCCTTAAAATTTGATTTTGGGGCTATACAAATTATTAGAAAAGTGTTAAAATCCCTTTGTTATCCTTGAAAAACCACGGAATTTCACGATGAGGTGATCTATTGAACATCAAAATTTCCGCCGACAGCACCTGCGACCTCTCCCCTGAGCTGATCGAGCAGTACGGCATCGGCATTACCCCGCTCTACATCATCGACGGCGACCAGAGCTGGCAGGACGGCGTGGACATTCACCCCGAGGACCTCTATGAGCACGTGCGCAAGACCGGCAAGCTTTACCAGACCGCGGCGGTGAACGTGTCCGATTACATCTCTTTCTTCAGTGAGCAGCTGAAGACCCATGACGCAGTGATCCACTTTACCATCTCCAGCGACATGTCCGGCTGCTACCAGAACGCCTGCATCGCCGCGAAGGACTTCCCCGGGAAAGTTTTCCCTGTAGACGCGCGGAACCTCTCCACCGGCATCGGCCACCTGGTGCTCAACGCCGCCGAGATGGCCGCAGAGGGCAAGATGACCGCCGAGGAGATCGCCAATCATCTGATCGAAAAGCGTGAAAAGCTGGACGTCAGCTTCGTGCTGGATACATTGGAATTCCTCAAGGCCGGCGGACGCTGCTCTTCCCTGGCCGCCTTCGGCGCAAACCTCCTGGGACTCAAGCCCAGCATCGAGGTCAAGGACGGCGCCATGGGCGTGGGCAAGAAGTACCGCGGCAACATCAAAAAGTGCTACATCCAGTACATCGAGGATCGCCTCAAGGGCCGAGATGACATCGACACCCACCGCATCTTCATCACCGACTCCGGTCTTTCCGAGGAAGTCCGTCAGGAGCTGGAGGACGTGGTTCGCGCCTGCCATCCCTTTGACGAGGTACTGCACACCCAGGCCGGCTGCACTGTCAGCCAGCACTGCGGCCCCGGCTGCATGGGCATCCTGTATTATCACAAGTAAAAGCATCATACCATATTTCAAAGCGCGCTGCAAACCGCAGCGCGCTTCGTTTTTTACTGATAATCAAATGCTTCCTTTTTGGATTTGTTTGAGCATCGCCTCGCAGCCTTCGAGGATATCCTCGTAAGCGGTTTCGAAGTCGTTGGTGTACCAGGGATCCGCCACGTCCCGGTCAGAGCCGGCGAAGCTCAGGAGCGTGCGCACCTTCCCCTCCGGGTCCTCCCGCAGCACACCGCGCAGGTTCCGCCGGTTGTATTCCTCCATGATGACGATAAGGTCGTATGCGTCGTAGTCCTCCGCCGTCACCTGCCGCGCCCTTCTGCGGGTAAAGGGGATGCCGTGGCTCCGCAGACACCGCTGGGCCGGCGGGTACAGGTCGTTGCCGATCTCTTCCCTGCTGGTGGCCGCGGACTCGATCCCGAGCGCGTCCCCCATCCCGGCCTCCGCCGCCAGCTTTTTCATCACAAACTCCGCCATGGGCGACCGGCAGATGTTGCCGTGGCATATAAACAGGATTTTTACCATATCGTGCTTTTCCTTTGCATATCGTGATTTATCGAGTGATTTCAACGGCTGCACGGCATTTTCCGGTTGGCGGATGCCGCGCTTTTCGTGTCTTATCGTGGCTCGTCGTGGCGCGAAAAAGTAGTAAAACCGGTAGTAAAACCATTCGCCGTACTACCGGCTCATTTCAGCAAGTGGCGAGTCTGGCCAGTTCTGACCTGGCATCTTCAAACCCAACATGAGAATAGGTGTTCAGCGTGACGCTGATATCCGAGTGACCCATAATATACTGCAGGGTCTTCGGATTCATCCCGCTTTTGGCCATGTTGGAGCAGAAGGTGTGGCGGCAGACGTGCGGCGTGATCTTCGGCATTTCATCCTTGTAGATTTTATTGTATTTCTCCACGATGTGCTCGAAGTACTTTTCCCAATGCAGCGCAACCATGGGCATCCCGTTCTTATCAAGATACAGGAATCCGGAGTGCCCGTCGATCAGCGGCTCCACCTTCGGCGTCTGGCGTTTTGCCAGAATGGAGCGAAAGCACTGCTCCACCTCCGGCGTCATGGGCACGAACCGCACGCCGGCATCCGTCTTTGGCGCTTCGATCACATACTCCATGTTCCTTGTGCGCTGAAGCTGATGATCGATCGTGATCCTGTGTTCCCTGAAATCCAGATTGCTTTTGGTCAGTCCGCAGAACTCCGAGATGCGCAGGCCTGTTTTGAAGAGAATGAAGATCCCTTCATAGTACCGGGAAAAGTGCCTGTCCTCCTGAACAAATTTCAGAAACAGCCGCTCCTGCTCCCGGGAGATC
>CADCQK010000041.1 GCA_902803575.1 Oscillospiraceae bacterium | reverse complement strand
GAGAGCATCGAGAAGCTGGTGGCCTACACCAACGCCTACATGCGCGCCGGCGGCTCCCACATCCAGTACAACATCCTGGACAGCGAGCAGCTCAAGGACGCCAAGGCGCACCCGGAGGAGTACAGCGACCTGATCGTCCGCATCGGCGGCTTCTCCGCCTACTTCGTCCAGCTTTCCCAGGGCATCCAGGACGACGTCATCTACCGCAGCGAGTTCTCGCTGTAAGGCAAAATAGTTTCAAATATGAATGGGAAGACCCATCATAAATACAAAATGGAGGAACTGAAAATGAAAACATCCAAGCTCTTTGCAACTGTTCTTGTGATCGTTCTTGCGCTGTGCCTGCTCGTCGGCTGCGGCAGCAGCGGCTCCGGCAGCGCGGCCGAGACCAAGGCCGAGACCCACGACAAGCCCATCATCGACATCAACGGCGGCGCCGCCTGCAAGATGGCCTACATCCCCATGGGCGCCGGCCAGGAGGACTTCCCCGTGATCCTGAAGGGCATGCAGGAAGCCATCGCGCTGTACCCCAACATCACCCTCGACACCTATGACGCGGGCTTCAATCCCAGCAACCAGATCGACCTGATGAACGAGTGCATCACCCAGGGCGTCAACGTCATCTTCCTCAACGCCATGGACGCCACCGCGCTGAACTCCACCATCGCCGAGGCCGAGGAGACCGGCATCGTGGTCATCACCATCAACAACGGCGCCTCCGGCGCGCACACCGCCCACATCCAGAACACCACCTATGACGCCGGCTACGACGCCGCCAAGTACATCGCGGGCATCACCGGCAAGACCGGCGCCAAGACCGTTATCCTGGACGTCCCCGCCGAGCTGAAGCTGGCCTGCCTGATGGGCCAGGGCTTTGAGGACTATTCCAAGGAGACCGGCGCGTTCGAGATCCTTGAGGACTACGCCCAGACCATCACCTCCATCGAGGTCGGCTACCAGGCCGCCAGCGAGGTCCTGACCAAGTATAAGGACATCGACGTTCTCTACTGCGTCAACGACAACACCGCCATCGGCGCCGCCCAGGCCATCGACGCCGCCGGCCGTGAGAAGGCCGGCATCATCATCTGGGGTTACTCCGGCACGCCCGGCGCCCTGGACGCCATCGCCCAGAACAAGATCACCGGCACCAGCTACTCCGATCCCTTCTATGAGGGCTATGCCGCCATGGTCAGCGCCATGAACTTCGTCCAGCTGGGCGTCGTCGGCGCGAAGCTCGGCAACGACTTCTATGCCAACGTCATGCTGCCCACCAAGAACGTCACCGCCGACAACGTCCTGGAGACCATCCGCAGCGCCCACTGGGATATGAGCGCCTACAACTATTGATCCTGGATCTCTTCGCAAAGCAGTAACGCAAACCATGCAGGGCGGAGGCCCTAAAAAAAGGGCCTCCGCCCTCCCCCATTCCGGCCCGGACCGGAACCCCTTCCATTTTGTAATCTCGTCAAGGGAGTGAATGCCTTGAAAATCAGTCAGAAATTCACCCGAAAGCTGATCACCCTGGGGCTGATCGTGATCCTTTCCGCGATCTTTGCCCTCTCGGCGCCCAGCTTTCTCAAGCTTCGGAATATCCAGGAGATCCTGCGCGTGAGCGCCTACACGGGCATCATCTGCGTGGGCGTCTCCTTTGTCCTGATCGGCGGCGGCATCGACCTGTCCTCCGGCGGCATCATCTGCTTCTCCGGCATCGTGGCCTGCCGTCTGGCCTGCCTGGGCCTGCCCTGGCCCGTCGTGCTGCTGGTGGCCGTGGTGATCGGCGCGGCCTGCGGCTTCTTCAACGGCTGGGTCATCACCCGCTTCTACCTCAACGACTTCATCACGACGCTGGCCACCGGCTTCGTGTTCACCGGCTTCGGCCTGCTCACGATCCTCAAGGACGAGAGCGGCACGCTCATGAGCCAGGAGATCAAGAACAAGGGCTTCCTGCTCCTGGGCAAGCACATCAGCGGCTTTTACTACATCGTGATCGTCTGGGTCGTCCTGACCCTGATCGCCTGGTTCATCCAGACCCGGACCCGCTACGGCCTGCACACCTACGCCATGGGCTCCAACTCCAAGAGCTCCGAGATGAGCGGCGTCAACGTCCGGCGCATGAAGATCAGCACCTTCACGATCTGCGGCGCCTGCTGCGCCGTGGCCGCGGTGTTCACCGTCGCGTACCAGACCACCGCTTACCTCAGCCTCGGCAGCGGCATGGGCTTCAACGCCGTCGCGGCCTGCGTGGTGGGCGGCGTCATGCTGGGCGGCGGCAAGGGCGACGCCGTGGGCGCCTTCCTGGGCGCGATCTTCATGACCCTCGTCAACAACGGCATGTATAAATACGGCCTCGACACCTCCTGGCAGTACGTCTTCCAGGGCGCGGTGATCCTGATCGCCATTATGAGCGACGCCGGCTTCGCCGCCTTCACCGCCCGCCGCCTCAAGGCGCTGGCGGAAAAGGCCAACGCGGAGGAGGCCCTGCTTGAGGCCCAGGCCAGAGCGAAGGGAGGGAACGCGTGATGGCAGAAGAGCTGATCCTCCGGACCGAGAACATCTGCAAGTCCTTCAACGGCATCCAGGTGCTGAAGAACGTCAACCTGGAGATCCGCAAGGGCGAGATCCACGCCCTGATGGGCGAAAACGGCGCGGGCAAGAGCACGATCATCAAGATCATCACCGGCGTCTACACCAAGGACGACGGCGAGATCTACATCGACGGCGAGCACGTGGAGATCAACAATCGCCACGACGCAGCCGAGGCCGGCATTTCCGTCATCTATCAGGAGCTGTCCCTGGTGCCGGAGCTGACCGTCACCGAGAACATCTTCCTTGGCCACGAGATCATGAAGCGCGGCCTGCCGGACAAGAAGGAGATGCGTCGCCAGGTACAGGCCCTCATCGACAAGTACGGCTTCATCCTCCAGCCCGACACGCTGGTCGCGACGATGGGCATGGCCCAGCGCCAGATGACCGAGATTCTGAAGGCCCTCTCCACCGAGGCCAAGCTCCTCATCATGGACGAGCCCACCACCTCCCTCTCCGCCAGCGAGACGGAGCAGCTGTTCGTCACGATGGAGGGCCTGCGGGAACGCGGCACCAGCATCCTCTACATCTCCCACCGCCTGGAGGAGATCTACCGCGTCACGGACCGCCTGACCATCATGCGCAACGGTGAGGTCGTCGGCGTCGTGGACTCCAAGACCGTCGAGGCCGACACGGTCACCTCCCTGATGATCGGGCACGAGCTGGAGAAGACCGGCGTGCGCGTGCCGAACATCAATCCCGACCACTACATCGAGGTGAAGGACCTGCAGCTGGGCAACCTGCTGCACGACATCAACTTCCGCGCCTACGGCGGCGAGATCCTCGGCATCGGCGGGCTCGTCGGCTCCGGCCGAACGGAGCTGGTGAGCTGCATCTACGGCGCGATCAAGAAATACAAGGGCAGCATCACCCTGGACGGGAAGCCCGTCAGCCGCTCCGTCTCCAAAAACATCAAGGCGGGCTTCGGCATGGTGCCGGAGGACCGCCGCACCGAGGGCTTCTTCCCCCAGCTCTCGATCCTCCGCAACATCACGATCTCCAGCTATGACCGCCTCAGCCGCGGCGGGATCGTCAACGGCAAGGCGGAGACCGACCACGCGGAGAAGGCCATCGGGGACTATGACGTCCGCCCGGCCATGCGCCGCCTGCCGGTGCAGAACCTCTCCGGCGGCAACCAGCAGAAGGTCATCCTGGCCCGCTGGCTCAGCCGCGACGTGGACGTGCTGATCCTCGACGAGCCCACCGTCGGCGTGGACGTGGGCGTCAAGGCCGAGCTGTATGTCTACATGCGCCGGCTCGCGGACAAGGGCGCGATCATCATCATGGTCTCCTCCGACCTCGCCGAGCTCACCGAGGTCTCCGACCGTGTCCTGGTGCTGCACAACGGCACCTTCTTCCAGGAATTCCGCGACCACAAGGCCACCCAGCAGGCCGTCCTGCTGGCCTCGTCCGGCGTCGCCGCAAAGGAGGGTGAGGTCCTGTGAAAAAGAAAAATCTCTTCGCCAACGTCTGGGCCCAGCGCGGCCTGATCCTGGCCATTCTGCTGCTCATCATGCTGATCGGCAACCGCAGCTTCTTCTCCCTCGGCAACCTCCGCACGATCCTCATGAGCATCGCGATCTACGGCATCATGTGCTGCGGCATGCTCCTCGCCATGCTCACCGGCGGCATCGACCTGGCCATGGGCTCCACGGCCTCGTTCACCAGCGTCATCTGCCTGTGGTGGTACAACGGCCACGGCATGACCGACAGCGCCTTCTTTGTGGGCCTGGTCCTGGCGATCCTGGCCGCCGTCGTGGTGGGCATCCTCCACGGCGTCTGCGACGCGTATCTGATGCTGCCCTCCTTCGTCGTCACCCTCGCCACCAGCAAGCTGCTCTACGGCCTGGCCTCCGCGCTTCTGAAGGGCTCGTTCATCCATCTGACGAACACCGAGGGCATCTTCTACCGCATCGCCAACACCAAGCTCTTCGACGCCATCCCGATGCCCATCGTGATCTTCGTCGTCGTGGCGATCCTCGTGGGGCTGATCCTGGCCTTCACGGTCTTCGGCCGCCGGGTCTACGCCGTCGGCGCCAACCGCGCCGCCGCGGAGCTCGTCGGCATCAACTCCCGCCTGTTCCGCGTGGGCTGCTACATCGTCTGCTCCCTCACGGCCTGCATCGGCGGCATCGTGCTGACCAGCATGAACTACGTCACCTCCGCCACCCCCGCCCAGGGCTATGAGATGAGCATCATGCTCGCCCTCGTGGTCGGCGGCGCGGACATCATGGGCGGCTACGGCGACGTGTCCGGCGCGGTCTTCGGCGCGCTTCTGGCCGGCATCGTGGAGAACATGATCGTCATGCTCAACATCAACACCAACTACTCCCAGGCCGTGCAGGGCGTCATCATCGTCCTGGCCGTGGCCTTCAACGTCTACAACAACCGCAAGTCCGCCGGCCTCATCAAGCCGCG
>CADCQK010000040.1 GCA_902803575.1 Oscillospiraceae bacterium | reverse complement strand
GTTGAACTTGCGACCCAGCTCCGGATATTTCTCCATCAGGAAGGGCGTCATGTTCGTCATCTCGGCGATGCCGGGCACGAACACCTGTACGTAATACTGCTTGGTCTTGGTGGGATTGTCCCAGTTGTACTCCACAGCGCCGGTCATGGCGGCCTTCATCAGCAGGTCGTCGATGCGCTTGGGATCCTTGCCGGTGAGCTTGGCGAGCTCAGCGACAGTCTTGGGCTTGCGAAGGCCCATTTTGAGCATGATCTCGGCCTGCTCGTCGCTCTCCAGCGCGCGGTCGAGAATGATGTACTCCGGATCTTCCTCAGTCAGCTTTTGGATGCCGAACTTATAGGGAAGCCGGTCGGTGATCATTGCACCGAGTTTGAACAGGATCTCTCTTGCCATGGTCTCAAATTTCCCCTTTCAAATTTGCCATGTTTGGGCATTTTTATAACCGCCCAATAATACACAATAATCTTATCAACTGGTGTTTAAAAAGTCAACTTAGTTATATTTTGCTAACTTCCATTTCGTGATTTAATCCAAATCAATCAAAGTAAAACTGTCTATTTCGCTAATCCGATCAGACACGAATGAAACAGGAAATCCCCGCTGCATCTCGAAGACACAGCGGGGCGTGAAGATTCGGTTGACGTTCAGCTGAGTGCGCGATAAAGGAACGTAACGATCTCGGCGCGGGTGCAGGGAGCGTAGGGGCTGAAATGATTTGCGTCAGTGCCGTTGGTGATGCCGTAATCCACAGCCCAGACCACCGGGCTGTAGAAATAATCTCCCGGTGCAACATCCACAAAGATGTTCGACCCGTTGACGGTGGTTACATCAAATGTACGATACAGGAAGGTCACCGCCTCCCCTCTGGTACAGGGCAGATCCGGGCTGAAGTGGGTATTATCAGTACCGATCGTAATGCCGCAATTGATCGCCCACTGCACGGCTTCGGAATAGTATTCGCCGCTGGCGACGTCCACGAAAGGATTGATCCCGGCGGACTCCGGCTCCCCTGCCGCCCGCCAGAGCAGGGTCACAATCTGCGCTCTGGTGCAGGGCAGATCCGGGCTGAAGTGCGTCTCGTCGGTGCCTTTGGTAATGCCATGGAAGGTGGCCCACTCCACGGGAGTTTTATAAAAGACGTCGGCGGGAACGTCTACAAAGACAGAAGCTGCGGGGCTGCCGCTTTCGTCTTTTTGGATGATCAGTGTGATGCTCTGGTCGTCCAGATCCACATACAGCCAATAATCCTGACCTCCAGCAAAGACCTCGTCATCGTCCAGTGCGCGATAGGCGGAGACGTCCACATTCGGGTCGGGCAGCGCTGCCAGCTCGGCGGCCAGTTCCTGCTCCAGCTGGGCCAGCTGCTCCTTTGCGGCGGCAATCCCTTCTTCCCCCTGACGAAGCGTCTCTTCCGCTTCCGCGATCTGTCTTCCGGCAGCTTCAAACTCAGATACCCGGAATTCCGCATCGCGCCACATTTTCAAAAAATCCTCACCGCTTGCAGGCGCATCGATCCCCAGCAGCGCGATCTGAGGCTTCGCAATGAGCTGATACCAGCCCTCCACCGTCGCAGTTCCGAAGGGCAGCGCTTCCGCGTTTTTCAGGAAGCCATTGTACTGATCGATCAGATTCTGAATGGCTTCGGAATTCTTCTTGTACTGCTCCACGACCGGTGCGTTGGCCGCATACTCCTGCTTTGCCGCCTCCACCTGCTGCCGTCCGGCTTCCATCTGCTGCTCCGCAATCACGATCTGCTGCCGTCCGTCCTCCACGAATTCTACATCCAGCTGATACTGGAGCTTCGCGCGGATGGCGGTTTTCTGGGCATCCGGGAGCCGATCAGCGCCGCTGGGGATCGCGTAAGGCTGGATGATCCCGGTGACGATGGGCGCGTCGGTATAGAAGCCGTACTGTCCGCTCTCCGACGGGCGGAAGGTGTACCACCCGGTGGAAACGCCGCTGTTCTCCCCTACGGTCAGGGCGCGATCCGCCGCAAGGGCCGCCGGCGCCAGCGTCAGGATCAGGCACAGAGCCAGAAGCGTACTGATCCATCTCTTTTTCATTCTGTGTCCTCCTTTTTCTATTTCCCCTGCGGCTGCGCGCCGCAGATAACATTCTTGTTTTTCATTATAACATTGAACATATTGCCCTGTAAACATCCAGTTTTATGAAATCTCTTTGGGATTCGGGCCGTACTGGTTCTCGCCGGGCTGGCTGTCTCTGCAGAGCCAGATGATCATTGGGATGATGCCGACAATGGTCAGCTGGATCAGAATCCACCAGCCGCTCTTGCCGATGTCATGGAGCCGACGCACGTTGACTGTAAGTGATGGCAGCAGCAGACCAAGAGATACCACCACCGAGAGAATGGCCAGCAGCATGGATTCTCCCAGAACTCCCTCGATAAAACCGAATACAAATCCGACGATCCCGCTGAATAACACAAAAAACCAATACTCACTTCGCCGCGCCCGGCCGCTGAAATTCACATAGTTTTGAAATACGCTTTTGATTGCTTCTCCGAATGACATCTCGTTTCCTCCTCGTTTCTCTATTGTTCCGGCGGATACACATAAATGCTCTCCGCAAATTCCCACATCTGTTCCCGGTCCAGTCCAAAACCGACCAGATAGACCTGCGCATCAAATTCCGACTCAAACCATCCAACAGAGACGTTATAGTCGGTCTCTATCAGATCGGCAGATACCTTTCTTCCGTTCCGATCCAAAATACGCATTTCCTGACTGGTAATCAGATCCTGATTATATCCTTGCACCACCATGGCGTCCGAAATCAGCGAGACATGCGCAACAAGCCTCAGATCCTCACTTTCTGTTGATCCGAATTCGATGGTTTCCGATTCTTCACCCGGCATATCATGATTCACTTCATAAAATGTCTCCGGCACTGTCATCCGGAAAAGCTGTCCCTCCCCGATCCTCCGATCCGAGTCATACAGCACCACCATATACCGTTCCCGAACAGTCTTAATCCCGGTTCTGGCAGCATTCCGGAGCTGTGGAAAAGCAGCATAGGCAAACGCAGTGAGAAGAACAACCGCAGCCAGCAGCGTCAGGAGCACCCGGCGAACTGTTTTTTGATCCGACCGGTGTTGACTGCGCTTTAATAGCTTTGAGAGATGTTCAAAACAACGCTGCTCCGTCGTTTCCGGTATAGACGAGAACGGGTTTTCCTTCAGTGCTTCATTTCTCGCCAGCAGAATGGCGCCTTCGGAGACTGTCACCTGCTCCATCAAGAGACGAAACAGCGCTTCCTCATAGCGTTCATACAGCTCACTCATCCAGGAAACCCTCCTTTCGCATGGCTTCACGTGCTCTGGTGCGGGCGCGGCTCAGCTTCGATCGGACGCTGTCCGGTTTGCAGCCCACGACCTCCGCAATTTCCGCATCAGACAGTTCGGCAAAATAGCGCGCCTGCAGTAAATAACGATCCGATTCCCGCAGCTTCGGCCAGATCCGACGCAGGGCATCCAGCCGCTCGATTCTTATCAAGGCTTCCTCCGCAGCGGGTGTCTGGTCTGCGGGATCCAACTCGTCAAATTCTGCCAGTACAGTATGCTTTTGCACCACGTTTCCGTGACGCAGATGATTCAGCGCCATATGGCGGACGATGACGATGAGATAGGCAAGCGCTGCGCCTTTTTCCATCGAACGCAGACGGGAAACCTGCTCGACGATCTTCACCAGACTGTTCTGGACGATCTCTTCCCGCTCGTCCCAGCCGGAGACATACTCCCCTGCAACAGAAAACATCAGCCGCTGATAGGATAAGAACAGATCGGTGAGAAATTCCCGATCGTCCGGCGGCGCGGCGTCAATCAATAACATAGGTATCAATGGCTTTCCCTCCCGGGATGCAATCTTGCTCTAATAATAGAAACACGCATCCTGGAAATTTGAAACAGATTTTTCCACTGTTTTTGACACAAAAAAAACCGCAGCCATTTCTGACTGCGGATGTCGATTGCAGATTCTTTTATTCGATGGGAGACTCCTCCACCGCTTCGGGGGCGGCGGGCTGCTGCTTCTTCTCTGCTGCGGCGAAGGCATTGGCCACGGCGGCTCTGGTGCCCTGGACGCTCTGGAGCGCGGCGGCGAGAGTATTGTTGGACTGCTGCAACGCGGCGGCGATGGTGTTGTGGGTCTCCTGCTGAGCAGCGGCGATGGCGTTTTCGGTATTCGCCAGGGCGTTGGCACAGAACTCGCTGGCAGCCTGACGCAGGGCGCGGACCTGCTGCTCGGTGGTAGCCATCATCTCGTTGGATCTGGCCTCGGCAACGCGAACGACCTCCTGCTCGCTGACCAGCTGACGGGCGCGCTCCTCCGCCTGGTGGCGGATGCCCTCAGCCTCGTGCTTGGCGTTGGTGATAAACTCGTTTCTGGTCTGCACCAGACGGCGGGCCTCTGCCAGCTCGGAGGGCAGCTTGTCCTTCATTTCATCCAGAAGGCTCAGGATCTTATCACGATCCACGATGCACTTCTCGTTTCCGAGGGGCACGCCCCACGCTTCCGAAACCATGCTGTAGAGATCATCGATGATTTCCATTACTTCCTGTGCCTGATCCATTTGAATTGCCTCCCAAATGTTATTTTACTTTCTGAGCAGCGCGCTGGACATCGTCGATGATCTCGCAGGGTACAAACTCCGCTAGATCGGCGCCGTAGTAGGCCAGCTCCTTGACGACGGAGGAGCTGAGGAATGTATATTTCTCGCTGGCGGTCAGGAACATGGTGTCCAGATTCGGATTGAGCTTCTTGTTGATGAGCGCCATCTGAAATTCGTTTTCAAAGTCGGTGTTGGCTCTGAGTCCCTTGACGATCACGGCCCCCTCCGGGAAGGTGGCGGCAAATTCGGCGATCAGACCGTCGTAGGTAAGTACCTCCACATTCGGGAATCGGTCCGTGACCCGCTTCGCCAGCTCCACACGTTCCTCTCTGGTGAACATGGGGTTCTGCTTGCCCGCATTCTTCATGATGCAGACCACCACCCGTTCAAAGATGCCGGATGCGCGGCGGATAATGTTCAGGTGTCCCAGGGTCATAGGGTCAAAGCTGCCGGGATAGATCGCTGTTTTCATGCGTCGGGACCTCTTTCATACAGGGTGAGCTTGATCTTGCCGTAGCTGCGTTCCCGCTTCAGAAAATAGGGCTCTGCGACCTGCGGCATGGCTTTTTCGCGCCGACTTTCGCAGACGATGATCCCACCGACTGCTACTATGTCAAATAATATAATATTTTGTAGTGCTTTGTCAAGCAAAGATGTGTCATAAGGCGGATCCAGAAAGATCAGGTCGAATTTTCCCGCGCCGGAGAGGTAGCCGATGGACTCGGTCTGTACCACGGTGCCCTCCAGCTTGCAGTTTTGGAGGTTTTCGCGGATCAGCTTGACGGCGGCGGTGCTTTCGTCCACAAAGACGGCGGAATCGGCGCCGCGGCTCAGTGCCTCGATGCCCAGCTGCCCTGTGCCGGCGAAGAGATCCAGCACCCGGCGGCCCTCGATGTCAAACTGGATGGTATTGAAAATGGCCTCCTTGACCGCGTCCGTGGTGGGACGGATGTCCATGCCCACGGGCTCTTTCAGCTTGCGGCCTCTGGCGGTTCCGGTGATAACGCGCATAGTCTAGCTCCTTATTCTGCGTGATAGTAATCGTAAATCTTCTGTGCGAGGGCCTTGCCCACCACTTCTGCGAGCTCCTCCGCACTGGCGGCTCTGACGGCCTTGACACTCTTGAAGGATTTCAAAAGCGCATCCCTTCTCTTGGCTCCCACCCCGGGGATCTTGTCCAGCTCGGAAGTGAGAGAATCCCTTCGCAGCTTTCTCTGATACTCGATGGAATAGCGGTGGGTCTCCTCCTGAATGGTGCCGATCAGGGCGAACACCGCCTGGTTGGCCTGGATGCCGATCTCCCTGCCGTCCGGCGTAATCAGCGCCCGGGTGCGGTGGCGGTCGTCCTTAACCATACCGAACACCGGCACATCCAGCGCCATGTCGTTCAGCACCTCCAGCGCCACGGTGGCGTGTTCCTCACCGCCGTCGATCAGCAGCAGATCCGGCAGGGGTGCAAACTTCTCGTCCCCGTCCAGATAGTGCTGGAAGCGCCGGGTCACCGCCTCGTGCATGGAGGCGTAGTCGTTCTGGGTCTCAGTCTCCTTCATCCGGAAGCGACGATAGTCTTTCTTCAATGGTCTGCCGTTCTGGAAGACCGTCATGCCGGCCACGATGCCGGTGTCGCCCAGGTTGGAGATGTCGAAGGCTTCGATCCGCTCCGGAAATGCCGGGAGCTCCAGTGCCCGCTGCAGCCACTCCAGGGTCTTTCTCCCCCGCTGCTGCACCGTGGTGGCGCGGAGGATCTCCTCCTTTGCGTTCATGACGGCACTCTCCATGAGCCGACGCCGCTCCCCGCGCTGCGGAACCTCCAGAGAGACCTTGTGCTCCGCCTTTTGGGTCAGCAGCTCCTGAATGGCCTCCTGCCCCTCCAATTCGCAGGGTAAGAGAATTTGTCTCGGCCAGACGCCGCGATTCTCATAATACTGCTGCACCAGCGCGGCCAGCGCCTCCTCATCCGGCTCCAGCGGCTCCTCCAGAAGGGAGAAATCCTTGGCAGACAGATTGCCGTCGGAAAAATGCAGCACCGTGAAGCAGCACTTGGCACCTCTGGCAAAGCCCACGGCGTCGGTGTCCGCGTAGGCGGTGGCGATGACACGCTGGTGATTCTGAAGCGCCTGTACCGCTTTCAGACGGTCTCGAAGCTCGGCGGCATATTCGAAGCGCAGCTCCTCCGCCGCCTGCTCCATCCGCTGCTCCAGATCCTGCGTAAGCTCCGCAGTGCGTCCCTCCAGGATCAGCACCGCCTGGTCGATGCTCCTGCGGTATTCCTCTGCGGATGCATCCTTCAGACAGTAGCCGGCGCAGGTGCCCATATGATAATTCAGACAGGGCCGCGCCTTGCCGATGTCTCTCGGGAAGATCCGGCTGCAGGTGGGAAGCCGCAGCGTTTTTGCGATGGTATCCAGGATCTCATGGGTGGCGCTGCGGCCGCCGAAGGGCCCGAAATAGCTTGCACCATCTCTGGCCGTCTGATTCACCAGCTTGAAAGTGGGATACTCCGCCTCCCGATCCAGACGGACAAAAGGATAGCCCTTGTCGTCTTTTAATAAGATGTTGTACTTCGGCTTGTGCTGCTTGATGAGAGAGTTCTCCAGCACCAGGGCCTCGAACTCCGACTGCACCACGATGACATTGAAGTCCGCCACGTGGTCCACCATGGCAGCCACCTTCGGCAGATGATCCCCGCGGAAATAGCTGGTGACACGGTTTTTCAAAGCCTTGGCCTTGCCAACATAGATCACCTCGCTGGACTTGTCCAGCATGAGGTAGACCCCGGGCTTCAGCGGGAGCTTGTTGGCCTTCTCCCGCAGCATGAGGATCCGTTCCGATTCCGCCACAGGCAAGACCTCCCTTCCCGATTCACAGCGGATGCAGACATCGAAAACAGGGACGTGCAGCTACACGTCCCTGTTGGTTTTAATTCAAATGGCTTACTCTTCGAAGTCAGAGTTGATCAGAGCGACCAGCGTGTCGATGGCTTCCTGCTCGTCAGTGCCGTCCGCAACCAGAGTGACGACGGTGCCCTTGACAATGCCGAGGGAAAGCACGCCGAGGAGGCTCTTGGCGTTCACGCGGCGCTCATCCTTCTCGATCCAAATGCTGCTCTTGAATTCGTTTGCCTTCTGGATGAAGAACGTAGCGGGCCTTGCATGCAGGCCAACGTTGTTGTTAATGACAGCTTCCTTGGTAATCATGTTTATCGCTCCTTATATTCGCGCAAAAATGAGTATTTCTTTGATGCTGTAATTTTATCAAAATACATTCCTATCGTCAACTGCTTTTTTCTTTTTCGTATGATTGCACAGCGATTTCGGCAGGATGTATTTTTATTTTCATCAGAATTTCCACGAATCCCGCAGAGTTAGATAAGGCTAATCAAGAAAAGGCGCAAAATTACAGGGTTTTAACGGAGCTCGACCACCGTGACGCCGCTCTCCCCTTCACCAAAACGTCCCAGGCGGAAGGACTTCACAGCCTTGTTTTTCTTCAGTTCTGTCTGGATCGCCTGGCGGAGCACGCCGGTCCCCTTGCCGTGGATGATGCGCACTTCCTTGAGCTTTGCCATGACGGCAGCGTCGATGAACCGTTCCGCCGCGTCGATGGCCTCAAACCGCTCCATGCCCCTGAGATCGATCTCACTGGCGGCACTGGCGGCGCGGAGGTTCGCCTTCTGCCCGGACGCAGAGATGACCTGCACCTTGGCGCCCTCGATGAGATAGACTTCCTCTTCCTTCGCCTTGACATTCATGATGCCGGCGCGAACCGTCAGCATCCGGTCGGCGGAGATCTCCGTGACCGTGCCCTTGACGCCGAGAGACAACAGCTCTACCGTGTCCCCAACCACCACCGGGCGGGCGGAGACCTTCTTCTCCTCCGGCAGCTTCTGGTTGGCGGCCTGAGCGGCTTCCTCTTCCGCCAGATTCAGCTTCCGCCGCAGGGCGGCGCGGGCCTCGTTGGCCTGATGATGTCCGGCATTGTCCTTCTCCAGCTTGCGGATGTTGTCCAACTCCCGGAACACGTCTTCTGCGGTTCTGCGGGCGTCAGCGAGGATCCGCTCCGCGTCTCTTCTGGCCTTCTCATCGGCCTTCTCCAGACGCACGGAAAGCTCCGCTCTCAACTGGGCGGCCTTCTTCCGCTCAGCCTCGGCGGCACGGAGCTTGTCGGCGGCGTCAGTGCGGTCACGATCCAGCATCTGCCGCACCTGCTCCAGCTTTTCGATGGTTGCCTCAAAGGTGGCGCTCTCGGTGCCGACGCGCTTTTTGGCATCCTCGATCACGTCTTTATCCAGACCCAGACGCTGGGCGATGGCAAAGGCGTTGGACTTGCCCGGAATACCGATCAGCAGATGATAAGTGGGCCGCAAGGAGTCCACGTCAAACTCACAGGAGGCGTTCATGACCCCGGGCTGGGTGGTGGCGTAGACCTTCAATTCCGTATAGTGGGTGGTGGCGGCGATGGTGGCGCCGCACTGTCTCGCCCGCTCGATGACGGAGATGGCAAGGGCCGCGCCCTCGGTGGGATCGGTGCCGGCGCCCAGCTCGTCAAAGAGGATCAGGGAGCGATCGTCGCACTCGTTCAGAATGCGGACGATGTTGGTCATATGGGCCGAGAAGGTGGAGAGGCTCTGTTCGATGCTCTGCTCGTCGCCGATGTCGGCCATGATCTCCTCAAAGACCGGCAGGGCGCTGCCGTCCGCCGCGGGAATGTGCAGACCGCACTGTGCCATGACCGCAAGAAGACCGATGGTCTTCAGGGTGACGGTCTTGCCGCCGGTGTTGGGGCCGGTGATGACCAGCGTATCAAAGTCTGCGCCCAGCTCCACATCGATGGGCACCACGGTGTCTTTTGAAATCAGAGGATGCCGGGCCCTTCTGAGCAAGATGCCCTTCTCCTTCAGCTCCGGCGCCGTGCAGTCCATTCGATAGGCCAGCTTTGCCTTGGCGAAGATCAGATCCAGCTTCACCAGCAGGTCGAAGTTCGTGGATACATCCTCCCGATGAGCGGCACAGTCGGCGCTGAGCTCCGCGAGGATGCGCTCGATCTCGGTCTTCTCCTTGGCTCTGAGCTCCCGCAGCTCGTTGTTGGCTTTCACGGCGGCCATGGGCTCGATGAACAGGGTCGCGCCGGAGCCGGAGACGTCGTGCACCAGTCCGGGAACCGCGCCCTTGTGCTCTGCCTTCACCGGCACCACATAGCGCTCGGAGCGCATGGTAATGATGGGCTCCTGCAGGGCTTTGGCGTAGCTGGGTGAGGAGATGATCTTTTGCAGCGCGTCGTGGACTCTGGCGCTGGCAGCACGGATCAGGCGCCGGATGGAGGCAAGCTCCGAGCTGGCGGCGTCGGCGATCTCATCCTCACCGACGATGGAGCCGGTAATCTTATCCTCCAGAAACTTGTTGGGCTGCAGGGCGTGGAACAGATAGTCGATGCAGGTTTTTTCCTTCCGCTCGGCGCTGCCGTAAGCGCGCACCACTCTCGCAGCAGAGAGGACGCCGGCGATATCCAGCAGTTCTCTCGTGTTCAGAACGCCGCCCATGTCCGCTCTCTGCAGAGAGGCACGGACGTCCTTCACGCCGGAGAAGGACGGGCTGCCGCTGACCACCATCAATTGCGCGGCAGCGGAGGTCTCGTTCAGGCGCCGCTCCACTTCCATGCGGCTGCCGCTGGGACGCAGGGCTCTTGCAGCCTCTCTTGCGGCGTTGCTGGAGGCCTCAGCGGCCAGCAGCTCCAGAACCGCATCCAGTTCCAAAGTATGCAGGGATTTCAGTGTTTGTTCTTTCATTTCAAGTATTTCTCCCGCAGAGCAGCCTGCTTTTCTTCCCCGAAGTCCAGCCGCTCCGTCATAAAGGTTTTCACATCTCCATAGCGCCGGTCGATGGAGTCCCACGCCGTGCGCATGTAACGCTCTCTGGCAGAATCGAAGGCCCTGACGGCAAACTCCGTAGAAGGTGCGTCAGAATACAGCCTCGCCTTCTCCACGGTCTGATCGGTCTCCGCTTCACAATACACATTGGTCAGGAGGTAATCCTCCAGAATGGTGTCCCGATCCACCCCCAGAGCCGTGAGGATCAGCATGGTGCCGATGCCCACCCGGTCTTTTCCGGCGGTGCAGTGGTACAGCAGCGCTCCGCCCTCGTGGTGCAGAACATGATCCAAAAACTGCCGATAGTGCTCCAGGCTGTAGTCGCCCTCCACCAGCGGGATGTACATCTGGGTCATGCGGTTTTCCGCCTCGAAGCCCGCATCGATGGCGGCCCGGTAATAGGGCGGGATCTCCTCGGAGACCTGCTCTCTGGTGATGCCGCTCATCTCCTGCAGGATCGGACATGGTACATAGGTCACTCCCGGAATCACGACGTCCGGCATCTCCCGCATCTCGCGCGCGGTGCGAAAATCAATCACGGTTTTCAGGGGGATCCGCTCAAGAACCGTGCAGTCCGCCTCCGTGAGATGCTGCAGCATGCCGCTTCGGATCAGCATTCCCTTTCGAATCTCACGTCCGTCGGTGGCGTGGAGGCCGCCCAGGTCTCTGGCGTTGGGCGCGCCGGTCAAATGTAAGCTTCTCATGTATTCACTCCGATCCGAAAGAGTCTCTTTCCGTTTTCCATGGTCAGCGCAGCCACTTCCTCCACCGTCATGCCGGTCTCTCTCGCAATGATTTCGGCAATATAGGGCAGGTTTCTGGAGTCGTTGCGCTTGCCCCGATTTGGCACCGGGCTGAGATACGGAGAATCCGTCTCCAGCAGCATCCGATCGTGGGGGCAAATGCGGATGACCTCCAGCGCCTTGACCGCGTTTTTATAGGTGATAGGTCCGTCAAAGCCCAGGTACCAGCCGCGCTTGATCAGCTCTTTCGCCATTTCGGCGCTGCCGGAAAAGCAGTGGAACACGCCACGCAGATCCGGGTATTCCGAAACAATAGAGAGACAATCTCCGTGGGCCTCCCGATCGTGGATGATCACCGGGAGATCCAGCTCCAACGCCAGCTCCAGCTGGGCCCTGAGCATGGATTTCTGCAGCTCCACATGCTCCTTGTCCCAATAGTAATCGAGGCCGATCTCCCCGATGGCCACCACCTTTGGCGCTTTTGCAAGGTCACAAAGCTCCTCAATAGCGGCATCCGTCCAGGTCTCATATTCCTCCGGGTGGACGCCGACGGCTGCATAGACATGGTCATAGTTTTGTGCCAGCGCCACGGCGTTTTTTGAACGCTCCACGGTATCGCCGGGATCTACCACCAGCGTGACGCCTGCGGCATAGACCGCGCGGAGCACTTCGTCCCGGTCATCCTTGAATTTGGAGCTGTCGTAGTGGGCGTGGGTATCAAAATACATCAGCCTTCCTCCTTTGTCAGCTCCAGAAACTCTGCTTCACTGAGGATCGGGATCCCCAGCTCCATGGCCTTCTGGTACTTGGAGCCGGTGTTCTCTCCCGCCAGCAGATAGCTGGTCTTTTTCGAGACGGAACCGGAGGTCTTGCCGCCGAATTTTTCAATGATGGCTGCGGCCTCGTTTCTTGTGAAGTGCTCCAGCGTTCCGGTGAGCACGAAGGTCTTCCCGGCGAAGCGGGTGTCAGACACCTGCTCTTTCGAAAGGAAGCTGACGCCCGCTTCCCGCAGCAGTTTGATTTGATGCTGGGATTGTGGCGAATCGAACCAGTCCCGCAGGAACGCAGCCGTGGTGGGGCCGATGTCCGGGATGGTCATGAGCTCCAGCTCCGTGGCGTTCATGAGCTCATCCAGAGAGCCAAAATGCTGGGCCAGCACCTTTCCGGCCTTGGCGCCCACCTGCCGGATACCGAAGGCGCAAAGCAGCTTCGCAAGGCCGTTTTCCTTGCTTTTTTCCAGCGCAGCCATGAGGTTTTCCGCGCTCTTGCGGCCCATACGCTCCAGATTCGCCACGCTCTGTGGCTCCAGATAATAGAGCTCCGCGGGGGAATTCACCAGCCCTGCCTTGATCAGCGCCTCACAGAGACTGACGCCGAGACCGTCGATGTCCATGGCGTCTCTGGAGGCAAAGTGGACAATATTCCGCAGCCGCTGGGCCGGGCACTCCGCGCCGGTGCAGCGCAGGGCAACGCCGTCTTCGTCCCGCTCCACGGGTGCGCCGCACTCGGGGCAGGTCAGCGGCATGTGGTAGGGCTCCGTGCCATCCGGACGCTTGGAGAGATTCACCGACAGCACTTCGGGGATGATCTCCCCCGCCTTCTGCACCAGAACGGTATCGCCCAGACGCAGATCCAGTTTATCGATGAAATCCTGATTGTGCAGGGTGGCGTTGGTGACGGTGGTACCCGCCAGACGAACCGGGTCGATGACCGCTTTCGGCGTCAGCACACCGGTGCGGCCCACCTGCACGATAATCTGCCGCACAATGCTCTCCTTCTTCTCCGGCGGGTACTTATAGGCCACCGCCCAGCGGGGAAATTTTGCCGTGCTTCCCAGGTCTCTTCTCTGAGCAAGGCTGTTGATTTTGATGACGGCGCCGTCGATGTCGAAGGGATACTCCTCCCGGTGCTCTCCGATCCAGTCCACCCGCGCACAGCAGGCGTCCAGATCCTTGCAGGACAGGTACGGAACCGTTGGAAAACCGAGGCTTTTCAGATAGTCCAATGTCTCAGCATGCGTATCAAAATTACGGTCACTGACCAGCTGCAAATTAAAAATGATAATATCCAGTCTCCGCTCTGCGGCGACCTTGGGATCCTGCTGCCGAATAGAACCTGCGGCGGCATTTCTGGGGTTGGCCAGCAGCTGCTCACCGCGGATCTCACGCTCTGCGTTGATCTGGCGGAAGGTCTCCCCCGCCATATAGACTTCGCCCCGAACGATCAGCCGGGCGGGGGCATTTTCCAGCTTCTGCGGGAGACTGCGAATGGTGCGGAGATTCTCCGTCACATCCTCACCCACGGTGCCGTCACCTCGGGTGGCGCCGCGAACAAAAACACCGTTCTCATATTCCAAGGACATACTGAGCCCATCGATCTTCGGCTCCACCACATAGTCGTGCGCGGTCGCGATGCTCTCATCCATCCGCTGCCCGAAGGTACGCAGTTCTTCGATGGAGAAAACATCCTGAAGGCTCTCCAGCGGCACCTCATGCTGCACCGATGCAAAGCTGTTCAGCGCATAACCGCCCACATGCTGGGTCGGTGAATTGGGATCAAAGAATTCCGGGTGCGCGGCCTCCAGCTCTTCCAGCCGACGAAGCATGGCGTCATATTCAAAATCCGAGATTTCCGGCGCATCCTGGACATAATAAAGCTGGTTGTGATGCTCCAGCTGCGCACGAAGAGACTGGATTTCCTGTTTCGGATTCATAGAAAGTACCTCCGGTAATTGATGGTAATTGGACAAAAATCAAAAATTGTGTATGGTATACACATGTAACATCGTATATAATAAAAACAAGAAATCTTGCAAAATGATGCTTCGCATTCATTTTATCAGCAAGCCGGAAAAACGTCAATCCGTTCCTTTAACCCGAATCAGAACACAAATAACAATATTTGTATAATTTCAGGAAAAATTCACACTTTTTTTGAAAAGAAATGCAAGATTTCGGTCCAACACTTCGCAAACGGAAGCAAAAAAGAATCAACCTAGTATATAATGCAGTTGATTGAGTCGATTTAAAGAGTCGATTTAAACCGACGAGAAGGAGACGAAGCGCTATGAAACCGAGACTCCAGCCTTATGGGGACAAAAACATCAGCGGCGCGACCATCGAGCGCATGCGCAAGGAGCGTGGTATGCGGCAGTTTGAACTGGTTCACCAGATGCAGCTGCGCGGCGTTGATATCAATCCCAGCAGCTTGTCCAAGCTGGAGGGACAGGTCCGGATCGCCAACGATCGGGAGCTGTACACCATCGCGCAGATTTTCGGCGTCACCATGGAAGATTTGATCAACGAATCTGAGAAAGACGCAAAAGCGAAACGCAACTCGAAATAAACACGCTCCGACGCTTTCATAAGAATCCTCCCTGGTTCAATGGGAGGATTTTTATTTTAGAAACCAGAATAATACGCAAAAAATGACTGCCTCAAAAGAGACAGTCATTTTTATAAATCTGAGAATTACTCGTTGACAGCGATGACAACACCGGAGCCGACGGTACGGCCGCCCTCACGGATAGCGAAGCGGAGGCCGTTCTCGATGGCGATGGGGGTGATCAGCTCGACG
>CADCQK010000039.1 GCA_902803575.1 Oscillospiraceae bacterium | reverse complement strand
TTCTGGTATCAGGAGGGCGCCACCGGCATCGATTACGGGAGAAAAGACAAGTTCCGCTGGATCTCGGTGATCCGTCTGCCGGACTTCATCACCAGAGCGGACTTCGGCTGGGCGGTGGAGACGGCCCAAAAGAAGAAAAAGCTGGACTGCTCCAAAGCGGAGCTGCTTACCGTGGAGGAGGGACTCTGCGTCCAGATCCTGCACAAAGGGCCTTTTGACGAAGAGCCCGCCAGCGTTTTGAAAATGGAGCAGTTTGCCGAGGCGCAGGGGTATTGCATCGATCTGAGCGACCAACGCCTGCACCATGAAATCTATCTGTCAGACGCCCGCCGGGTGCCGCCGGAGAACTGGAAAACCGTGATCCGGCACCCGATCCGCAGGCGCTGACCCGGTCTGCACGGAGGCGAATCCAATGTCATCGAAAAGAACCTATATCGCCATCGACTTAAAATCCTTTTATGCCTCCGTGGAATGTTTGGACCGGGATCTGGACCCGCTGACCACCCATCTGGTGGTGGCGGATGCCTCCAGAACGGAAAAGACCATCTGCCTCGCGGTGACCCCGGCGCTGAAGGCCCACGGGATCTCCGGCAGAGCGCGGCTCTTTGAGGTGATCGAGCGGGTGGGGCAGGTGAACGCCCAGCGGCGGCGAATGGCCCCCGGCGGCGTCCTCACCGGCAATGCCACGGATTCGATCACCCTGCAGTCCGACCCGGCCTACGCGCTGGATTACATCGTTGCGCCGCCGCGGATGGGACACTACATGGAGGTCAGCACCCAGATCTACCAGATTTATTTAAAATACGTCGCGCCGGAAGACATCTTCGTCTACTCGGTGGACGAGGTGTTCATTGATGCCACACCCTATCTGGAAGTACGAAAGCAGACCGCTCACGACTTCGCCATGACCATGGTGCGGGACGTGCTGAATACCACGGGCATCACCGCCACCGCCGGCATCGGGCCGAACCTGTACCTCTGCAAGATCGCCATGGACATCTACGCCAAACGGCAGCCGGCAGACAGGGACGGCGTCCGGGTGGCGGAGCTGACGGAACGCAGCTTCCGGGAGCATCTGTGGGAGCACCAGCCGCTGACGGACTTCTGGCGTCTGGGGCCCGGCTACGCGAGACGTCTGAGCGCGGCGGGGCTCTACACCATGGGAGATGTGGCGCGGTACTCCATCGACCACGCCGACGCGCTCTACAAGATGTTCGGCGTCAACGCGGAGCTGCTGATCGACCACGCCTGGGGCTGGGAGAGCTGCACCATGCAGGACGTGAAGGCCTACCGCCCCCGCTCCAATTCCCTCAGCTCCGGCCAGGTGCTGCCGAGACCCTACGCCTTCGACGAGGCGCGGACGGTGGTCTGGGAGATGACGGATCTGCTGGCGCTGGACCTTGTGCGAAAGGGCTTTGTGACGGATCAGGTGGAGCTGACCGTGGGCTATGACATCTCCGGCATGACGAAGGACTATCAGGGCACGGTCAAAACGGACTACTACGGCCGCCGGGCCCCGAAGAGCGCCCACGGCTCGGAGAATCTGCCGGTAAAGACCAACTCCGCTGCGGTGATCCTGGAGGCCATGCTGGCGCTGTTTGACCGGATCGTAGACCGGTCGCTGCCGGTGCGTCGGATGTATGTGGTGGCAAATCACATCGTCCCCAAAAGGGAGGAGGCGCCAGTCTGCGAGCAGATGGATCTGTTTTCTGATCCGGAAGCAGAGCGGCGGCAGCAGGAGGCTTTGGAGCGGGAGCAGCGCCGCCAGCAGACGATCCTGTGGATCCGGGAGCGCTACGGAAAAAACGCGATTTTAAAAGGAAAGAATTTCGAGCCGGGCGCCACTACCATCGAGCGCAACAATCAGATTGGAGGACACCGGGCATGAGTACCCGCTATGACGACATCATCGACCGGCCCCGGGTGATCACACCGGGGCGCCGGGCCATGGCCATGGAGAACCGGGCGGCGCAGTTCGCCCCCTTCGCGGCGCTGACGGGCTATGACGCCGCAGTGCTGGAGGCGGCCCGCTATACGGATCAGCGGATCGAACTGGATGAAAGCGCCAGGGAGGCGCTGGATCAGAGACTTCAGCTTTTACGGGATCACATCATCGAGCTGCCGGAGATCACCGTGACCTATTTCATCCCGGACACCCGCAAGTCCGGCGGCGCCTATCGAACCGTCACAGGCCACGCCAAACGCCTTCGGCTCCAATCCAGAACCCTGGAGCTCCAGTGCGGAGAGGTGATCCCTTTGGATGAGATCATTTCCCTCCAGGGCGGCTGTTTTGCACCGCTGGAGCTGTACTGAACAGATTTTAATTTACAGATATTTACACAACGTTATGAGCCGTTTTTGTACATTATGCACAAAAACGGCTCAAAAATTCTGGAATGCAAACGAGGGAAAAATTTGCTACAATAAAGAGAGGAAGAGAGAATAAGAACTGAAAAAAATAATTAAAGAAAAATGGAGGAATCACAAATGGCAAACATCAGCGATATTACCCGCAATGCGTGGATGCTCAAAGGACCGCTTGCGAAACGCGGCTATGACTGGTGGTGGCACAATTTCACCGCCCGCGACGCCGAGACCGGTGAGGAAAAGCCGTTTTATGTGGAATTCTTCACCTGCAACCCGGCCCACGCCAAGGATGAGCCGGTCATCGTCTGGAACCGGCCCGAGGCGCAGAAACGGGGCGAACGCCCGTCCTATCTGATGGTCAACGTGGGCACCTGGGGCAAAGAAAAAGCGCAGATGCACCGGTTCTTCGCCTGGAAGGATGTGCGCATCTCTCCCGTGACGCCCTATTCCATCGACGCTGCCGACTGCTTCTGCTCCGAGACGGAGACCCGCGGCAGCATCACCATCACCGAGGCGGAGGCCAAGGCCCATCCGGAGTGGATGTGCGACGCTGGCAGCGTGAAGTGGGATCTGAAGATCAACAAGGACATCTCCTTCCACGTGGGCTACGGCGCCAGCAAGCTCTTCCGGGACATCAACTCTTTCGAGATGTTCTGGCACGCCGAGGGCATGAAGACCTACTTCTCCGGTGAATTGGAGTTCAACGGCCGCAAATACATCGTCACACCGGAGACCTGCTACGGCTACGCGGACAAAAACTGGGGCGGCGACTTCACCAGCCCCTGGGTGTGGCTTTCCAGCAACAATCTGGTCAGCAAAAAGACCGGCAAGCAGCTGAAAAACAGCGCCTTTGAGATCGGCGGCGGCCGTCCGAAGATCTTCTTCTACGCGCTGGAGCGGAAGCTGCTGGGTCAGTTCTTCTATGAGGGCAAGAACTACGAGTTCAACTTCTCCAAGTTCTGGACCGGCAGCCAGACGAAGTTCGACTGCTGGGAGACCGAGGACGAGATCCACTGGCATGTGGTCCAGACCACCTTTACCGCCAAGATGGACAGCCAGATCGTCTGCAAGAAGGCCGACATGCTGAACATCAACTACGAGGCGCCCAACGGCACCAAGCGCCACAACCGTCTCTGGAACGGCGGCAACGGTGTGGGCACCATCAAGCTCTATCGCCGCATCGGGCCGAAGTTCGTTTTGATCGACGAGGTCGAGGCAAAGAACATCGGCTGCGAGTTCGGCGAATACGACAGATAAGGGAGGAAACCGGATCATGATCAACGGAAAAACCATCGTTCTCACCGGCGCCAGCAGCGGCATCGGTCTGGAGGTTCTGAAGCTCCTGGCCGAGGGGCCGGACAACCGCATCCTGGCGGTCAGCCGTCACGCGGTGGAAAAGCTCACCGGCTTTGCGCCCAACGTGACGCCCTATGACTGCGACGTCAGCAGCCCGGAAGGCATCGAAAAGCTGTTCGCCAAGGCAGAGAGCATGTTTGACAAAATCGACATTTTCTACGCCAACGCCGGCTTCCCGTACTACGAGCGCTACAACTACACCGACTGGGAGCGTGTGGAGAAAATGTTCCGCACCAATACCTTCGCGCCGATGTATACATACTCCCGCTATCTGCGGCACCTGAACGGCCGTGACGGACATCTCGCCATCACGGTCAGCGCCATCGGACAGATGGCCATGCCGGGTTATGCGGTCTACAGCGCCAGCAAGTTCGCCACCCAGGGCTTCCAGCAGGCGGTGCGTACCGAGATGCCGGACAACCTGAAGATGACCTGCCTCTATCCCGTGGCCACCGACACCAACTTCTTCGTGGTGGCGGCAGACGGCGTGAAGTTCGAAAAGCCCTTCCCGGTGCAGAAGCCGGACGTGGTCGCGAGAAAAATGGTGGCCGGCATCGAAAACGGCAAGAAATACGTCTCTCCCTGCTTCCTGTTCGCGGTGAGCAAGGTGCTCATGGGCATCTTCCCCTTCGTCCGCACGATCTACTGGAAGCTGGAGTACGATAAGCTGCTGCGTCTGGAAAAGCGCCTTGCAAAGGAAGGAAAGTAAGCCATGGCCTATGATATGCTCTTAAGCCCGATGAACATCGGCACCCTGACGATCAAAAACCGCACGGTGATGACCGCCGCCGAGATGAGCCTCGGCCAGCCCAACGGCTGCCCCACGGAAAAGCTCATGGATTACTATGAGGAGCGCGCCAAGGGCGGCGTCGGCCTCATCATTCCGGGCGTCACCCGCGTCAACGACATGGGCGCCGCCTCCACCTACACCCAGCTGGCCATGAGCCAGGACTATCAGATCGAGCCCATGCGGGAGTTCGTGGAGCGCATCCACCGCCACGGCGCGAAGCTGGGCATCCAGCTGCACCACCCCGGCCGTCAGGGCTATTCCAGCTCCACCAACAGCCTGCCGCTGGTGATCCCCATCGTGAAGCGCTTCCCGAAGGTACTGGACGGCATCTTCAAATGCACGCCGCTGCTGCTGGGCATGGAGGAGAAAAAGCTCATCTGGTCGGTGCAGGCTCCGTCTAAGGTGGAGCTCGCCAACCACGGCGCCATGCGCATGCACGCCATGAGCAACAAGGAAGTCAAGAAGCTCATCAACGATTTCATCGAGGCGGCAGTCCGCTGCCAGAAAGCCGGTGTCGACCTGGTGGAGCTCCACGGCGGCCATGGTTATATGATCCAGCAGTTCCTGAGCCCCAACACCAACCACCGCACCGACGAGTACGGCGGCAGCTTCGAAAACCGCATGCGCTTCGTCTCTGAGATCATCCAGGGCATCCGGGAGCGCTGCGGCAGAGACTACCCGCTGATGGTGCGTCTCACTGCCGACGAAATGTACGACAAGATCGGCATGCCGGAGAAGGGCTACCATCTGGACACCGGCAAGCGGATCGCCATGGAGCTGGAGAAGCTGGGCGTGGATGCCATCAACGTCACCAGCGCCTGCTATGACGTGTACAACCGGTGGCTGGAGCCCACCAGCTACGAGCCCGGCTGGCGCGCCTATCTGGCAAAAGAGATCAAGTCCGTGGTGAACATCCCCGTCTGCGCTGCCAACTTCATGCGCAGCCCGGAGCAGGCCGAAGAGCAGCTCCAGAACGGCACTCAGGACTTCATCGGCTCCGCCCGCAGCTTCATCTGCGATCCCTACTGGGTCAAGAAGCTGGAAGAGGGGAGACGTCCCGAGCTGCAGCGCTGCATCGGCTGCCTGCACTGCATTTCCTCCTTCATGACCAACGCCAAGGTTGGCAAGTCCGGCGAATGTGCCCTGAATCCTGCAGTTGGCATCGAGGCCAAGGATCACGCCCTGCCCAGAGACATGGAGGGCAAGCGCGCCGTGGTGGTCGGCGGCGGTCCCGCGGGCTTCATGGCGGCCATGACCCTCAAGCGCCGGGGCTGCGACGTGACCCTTCTGGAGAAGGATCTCAAGCCCGGCGGTCAGGTCATCACCGCCTCCACCTGCATCTTGAAGGATAAGCTCTACTGGTGCATCGAGGATTACATGCATCGGGCAGAAGCCATGGGCGTCACCATCTGCCTCGGCAAGGAGGCCACCGCCGAGAGTATTCTGGAGATGAAGCCGGATCTGGTGATCTGCGCCACCGGCGGCCACGCGCTGGTTCCGGGCAAGCTGCCGGGCGTCACCAATGAGAACGTCTGCACCGCCCCGGAGATCATCCTGGGACAGAAAAAGAGCAAGGGCGGCAACGCTGTCGTCATCGGCAGCGGCATGACCGGTCTGGAGGTCTCGGAGTTCCTCTGCCAGCAGGGCTGCAAGGTCACCGTCATTGAGATGGCGCCGGAGATCGCCCCGGGCACCTGGTTCCAGCTGGTGGACGACGAGATGGAGCGCCTGACGCCCCACGGCGTGAAGTTCATGCCCGGCACGAAGTTGGTGGAGATCAAGCCCCACGGCGTGGTTGTGGAAGACGTCAAGAGCGGCAACCAGAAGTTCCTGCCCGCCGAGGACGTGGTGCTCAGCATGGGCGTCCGCCCGGACCAGCAGCTGAAGTCCGAACTGGAGGGCAAGGTCCCCGTCTATCTGGTGGGCGACGCAGTCAAGAGCGGCACCATCGCCAACGCGGTCCACAGCGCCTACGATACCGTTGTAAGCCTGTAAAACAAACGATTATCGCCCCGGTACTTTTTGTATCGGGGCGATCTTCATCAATTCCAAACGGATGGAAACCCTGAATTCCTGTGCAAATTGCGGGAATTCATTTTTTTCTGGATTTTACCTTGAAAAATTGCGGAAAACTGATTAAAATGATATTCGTGATTTTTTGCACGTTTACCGTGCTTTTTATACGTTGGGGGCACTATGAAAACGAAAGAGAAAAAGGACATTCTGTCCGTTTTGGAACACCGTCTGGCGAGCTTTTCCAAAAGCCAGCGGGTGATCGCGCGCTATATTCTGGATAATTACGACAAAGCCGCCTTCATGACCGCGTCGAGATTGGGCGAGGCCGTGGGCGTCAGCGAATCGACGGTGGTGCGTTTCGCGGCGGAACTGGGCTATCGGGGCTACCCCGGGATGAAAAAGGCCCTGCAGGAGATCGTCCGAAACCGGCTTACCGCCGTGGAGCGGATCGAAGCGGCGGAGAACACCGTGGACACCCAGGACGTCCTGAAGGCAGTCCTGAGAGCGGATGTGAACAATCTGCAGGCCACGCTGGACGAGATTGACCAGACCAGCTTCAATGCCGCCGTGGAGCAGATCTGCACCGCTAACAAGATCTATATCATCGGTATGCGCACCAGCACCACACTGGCGAAATTCTTCTGGTTTTATCTGAACCTGCTTCGTGAAAATGTCTATGTGATCCAGGATACCGCTGCCTCCGAAGCCTATGAGCAGATGCTGAGAGTGCAGGAGGGGGATCTGGTCATCGGCATCAGCTTTCCGCGCTACTCCCAGCGCACCGTGGATGCGGTGAAATTTGCCGCCAGCCGGGGCGCCGCGACCATGGGCATCACGGACGTGAAATCCTCTCCGCTGACTGAGCTCACCGGGGTCTGCCTCTACGCCAAGAGCGAGATGGTCTCGTTCCTGGATTCTCTGGTGGCGCCCATGGGACTTTTGAACGCGTTGATCGTGGCCATCGGCCTCCGGAACCGGGAGCAGACCTTCCAGAACTTCCGGATGCTGGAGGAGATCTGGGCCGAGCACGCCGTCTATCAGAGCAATGAGAGCTGACATAGTAGTGATCGGCGGAGGCGCCGCCGGTATGATGTGCGCCTATACCGCGGCCTGCGGCGGCAGCGATGTGGTTTTATTGGAGCCGAACCGGCAGCTGGGACGAAAAGTCCGGATCACCGGCAAGGGCCGCTGCAACGTCACCAACAACTGTGACGTGAAAACGATTCTGCAAAACATCCCCGGGGACGGGCGCTTCCTTTACAGTGCCCTCAGCAAGTTTTCCCCGGTGGACACCATGACCTTCTTTGAGTCTTTGGGTGTCCCGCTGAAAACCGAGCGGGGCAACCGGGTCTTCCCGGTGTCGGACAAAGCCAATGACATCGCTGACGCCCTTGCGAACGCCCTTCTGGACGCCGGTGTCCGGGTGGTGCAGGGGAGCGCCAAAGGCATCGTCACCGAGCAGGGGAGGATCACTGCCGTCTCCACCACCGTGGGACGCATCGACTGTGACGCCGCTGTCCTCTGCACCGGCGGCCGCTCCTATCCCGCCACCGGCTCCACCGGAGACGGCTACCGTTTCGCCAAACAACTGGGCCACACCGTCACCGCCACCAGAGCCTCTCTGGTTCCTCTGGAATCCGACGATCCCTGCTGCGGCGAGATGCAGGGTTTTTCCCTGAGAAACGTGGTGCTCACGGCCTTTGATGAGACGGGTAAGAAGCTCTACTCCGAGCTTGGTGAGATGCTCTTCACCCACTTCGGCGTCTCGGGTCCGCTGGTGCTCTCCGCCAGCGCCCATCTGCGTGATTTCCAGAATCATCAATATCATCTGGAGATCGACCTGAAGCCGGGGCTGGACGAAAAGAAGCTGGACGCCCGGGTGCTGCGGGATTTTGAGAAATACGCCAACCGGGAATTCAAAAACGCCCTGTTCGATCTGGCTGGCCGGGCCATGATCCCGGTGCTGATCGACCGCAGCGGCATCCCAACCGAGCAGAAGGTGAACACCATCACCCGAGAGCAGCGCCACACGCTGGTACAACTGCTGAAGCATTTTAAGCTGACCGTCTCGGGGCCTCGTCCCATGGAAGAGGCGATCGTCACCGCCGGCGGCGTTTCGTTGAAGGAGATCGACCCGCGCACCATGCAGTCCAAGCTGGTGGAGGGGCTCTACTTCGCGGGCGAGGTGCTGGATCTGGACGCCTACACCGGCGGCTTCAACCTGCAGATCGCCTGGAGCACCGGCTACGCCGCCGGACTCGCACTTCAGAAATACTAGGAGTCAACCAACCATGACGAAACACATTTCCGTCGCCATCGACGGACCCTCCGGTGCCGGGAAGAGCACCATCGCCCGGGCGGCGGCCAAGCGCTTCGGGCTGATTTATGTGGACACCGGCGCCATGTACCGCACGGTGGCCCTGGCCGTTCACAGAGCAGGCGTGGACTGCGGAGACAAAGAAGCGGTGCTGCCGCTGCTGCCCACGATCCAGATCGGCATGGACTACGATGGCCGCGGCGTCCAGCGGATGCTGCTGGATGGAGAGGACGTCTCCAAATTGATCCGCACACCGGAAAACTCCGCCAGAGCCTCGGCAGTCAGCGCCCACCCGGAAGTCCGCGCCTTTCTGATGGACACCCAGCGAAACTTCGCCGTGGAAAACAGCGTGGTCATGGACGGGCGCGACATCGGCACCGTGGTGCTGCCCGACGCGACGCTGAAGATCTTCCTCACCGCCAGTGCCGAAAAGCGGGCTGAGCGCAGGTGTAAAGAGCTGCAGGAGAAGGGCATGGACGTGTCCTTCGAGCAGGTGCTCCACGATATCGAAGAGCGGGATTACAACGATTCCCACCGGGCCGCAGCGCCCTTGAGAAAAGCCGAGGACGCCATTGAGCTGGACACCAGTGATCTGACGCTGGAAGAGAGCATTGACGCCGTCTGCAGGGAGATCTGCCGCGTGCTGGAGAAGGGAAAGCTGTATGTGGCCAAAAGCGCGGGCTTTTGTTTCGGTGTCAGCCGCAGTGTGAAGCTGGCTGAGCAGATGCTGGATGAGGAAAAATCCTGCTGGAGCTTCGGCGAGCTGATCCACAACGCAGACGTGGTGCGTTCTCTGGAGCAGCGCGGCCTTCGCGTGACGGAGGATCCCAGCGATCTCGGCCCCAATGACGCGGTGATCGTCCGTTCCCACGGCATCACCAAGGCGGTCTATGACAGTCTGGTGCAGACCGGCGCCAAAGTCATCGACGCCACCTGTCCGAAGGTCAAGCGCATCCACCAGCTGGTGTCGGAGGCCTCGGAGGAAGGCAGACTTCCGGTGATCGTGGGCGCCAAGGACCACCAGGAGGTGCGGGCCATCTGCGGCTGGTGCACCGATCCGGTGGTGGTCAGCGATGCTGCCGAGCTGGAATTAAAGCTGCAATCCGGCGAAATTGACCGAAACCGGCCGATCACCATGGTCATTCAGACCACACAAACCCAGGAAAAGCTGTTAAGCTGTAAAAAATTATTAAAAAAAGAGTGTACAAACGCAAAAATCTATGATACAATATGTGGTGCGACATCTACGAGGCAAGGAGAAGCAGAGCAGCTGGCCCGCAAGTGCGACGCCATGGTCGTCATCGGCGGCCGGCACAGCGCCAACAGCCGCCATCTGTACGAGATCTGCACCGTGCATTGTGCGCATGTCCAATTTATCGAAAATGCAGCGCAGCTTGATCTGAGCGCGTTAGACCATGTGAAAACCGTCGGCCTCACCGCCGGAGCCTCGGTTCCCGCATGGATCATTAAGGAGGTAAAAGAAACCATGACTGACGAAATTCTGAGCGAAGAGACCATGGAGACCCCGATCGAGGCTCCCGTGGAAGCCCCTGTGGAGGAGGCCGTTGAGGCTGCTCCTGTTGTAGAGGAAGCCGCCCCCGCCGCCGAGGCGGAGGATTCCTTCGACGCACTGCTGGAGGCATCTCTGAAGCCTGTTCATAACGGTGACAAGGTCACCGGTATTGTGGTCGCCATCAGCGGCACCGAGATCAGCGTCGACATCGGCGCCAAGTATTCCGGATTCATCCCCACTTCCGAGTTCACCGACGACGGTGTCAAGGTTGAGGATGTCATCCATGTGGGCGACGAGATCGAAGCCCAGGTCGTCCGCGTCAACGACGTGGAGGGCACCGCCATGCTGTCCAAGAAGCGCCTGGACGCCGTTAAGCACTGGGCCGTCATCGAGGAAGCCCAGGAGAGCGGCGAGGTCGTCGAGGGTGTTGTCACCGAGGAGAACAAGGGTGGCGTCGTCGTCAACGTCAAGGGCATCCGCGTGTTCGTTCCCGCTTCCCAGTCCGGCCTGCCGAAGGATCGTCCCATGACCGAGCTGGTCAAGCAGAATGTCCGCCTGAAGATCACCGAGGTCAACCGCGGCCGCAAGCGCGTGGTCGGCTCCATCCGTGCCGTCCTGCAGAAGGAGCGTCGCGAGCGTGCCGAGAAGGGCTGGAGCGAGATCGAGGTCGGCAAGCAGTATCACGGCGTCGTGAAGTCCCTGACCAGCTATGGTGCCTTCATCGACATCGGCGGCATCGACGGTATGGCTCACGTCTCTGAGCTGAGCTGGAGCCGCATCAAGTCTCCCGCCGAGGTCCTCTCCGTGGGCGACGAGGTCGACGTCTATGTCATCAGCTTCGACGCTGAGAAGCGCCGCATCTCCCTGGGCTACAAGGATCCCAACGGCAACCCCTGGACCAAGTTCACCAGCACCTATCAGGTGGGCGACGTGGCCAAGGTCACCATCGTGAAGCTCATGCCCTTCGGCGCCTTCGCCGAGGTTCTGCCCGGTGTGGACGGCCTGATCCACATCTCCCAGATCGCCAACCGCCGCATCGGCAAGCCCGAGGACGTTCTGAACGTGGGCGACGAGGTCGAGGCCAAGATTACCGCCGTGGACGAGGAGAAGCACAAGATCAGCCTGTCCATCCGCGCTCTGACCCAGCCCGAGCCGGCTCCCGAGCGTCATCAGCCCGCTGAGGAAGAGGTCTTTGACGATGAGCCCGCCGCTCCCGAAGAGGATGCGCTGGTTTACGAGGTCTCTGCCACCGGCGAAGCCACCGGCAACATTCCCGCCGACGCCGGCGACGACGAGTAATCCAAAGAAAACAAAAATCACACCTCAATTCGAGGTGTGATTTTTTATAGGTAAAGCTTCAGATCAGGGGAGAGGGGCACCGCTTCTTCGGAGAGCGTGGAGATGGTCTCGGGATTTTGAACCAGATGCAGCTTCTGCTTTCTTGTGAGGCGTTTGATGTGCCATTCCAGACTCCGTGCCGCATGACCGTCCGGCACCTGCCAGAGGGCCTCGAGCGCCGTCACCGGGCGGCTGCGGGTGTATTTCGCGCACTCCGGACCTCTTGCCAGATGTTCCTTTAACCGTTTGCGAATGTCCTTCGCCATGCCGGTGTAGATGGAATCATCGGCGCAGCGCACCATATAGACATACCAGCAATCCCGGGACATTGGCTTCCTCCTAACAAAAAACCCGAAGATCAAAGATCTCCGGGGTGGAGCTAGTGAGGTGACTCGAACACCCGACCTGCTGATTACGAATCAGCTGCTCTACCGGCTGAGCTACACTAGCATATTCAGAAAATACTTAAAAATATCACCGCGAACCTAAGTCCGCGGTGATATTGGTCCGAGTGCCGAGATTCGAACTCGGGGCCTCTTGAACCCCATTCAAGCACGCTACCAACTGCGCTACACCCGGATTTTGATAAAACCCTTGAACCATTGAAAGTTCAAGGGCTCAT
>CADCQK010000038.1 GCA_902803575.1 Oscillospiraceae bacterium | reverse complement strand
CTGCTGGACGGCAAGACCGGCGACAAGCTGGACGGCATCGACCTGGACGGCAACATCGAGGCCAGCGCCGTCATGGTGAACGATATGGTGGTCGTCGGCCACCGCAGCCAGCGCATCTTCGGCATCAAGGTCTCATAAAAGCAGAATCAATTAGAATCCCCTCGCTGCTTGCAGCGAGGGGATTCTAATTGAAAGAAATGTTTAATACACCTTGATGTAGGCGTCGCGGTCAGCGCCCACGGAGATGTACTGGATGTGGCAGTGGACCGCCGCCTCCAGATAGCGGACGTAGTCGATGGCCTCCTTGGGCAGATCGCTGAGCTTTCTGGCCTTGGAGATGTCGCAGTGGAAGCCGGGGAGGTACTCATAAACGGGCTTTGCCTTGTTCAGCTCCACGCCGATGGGGAAGCGGTCGGTGCGCACGCCGTCGATCTCATAGGCCACGCAGACCGGGATCTTGTCCATGTAGCTCAGCACGTCCATCTTGGTCAGCGCCAGGCTGGTGCAGCCCTGCATCTTCACGCCGTACTTGGAGGCCACCACGTCAAAGCCGCCCACACGGCGGGGCCTGCCGGTGGCAGCGCCGTACTCGCCGCCGGCCTCACGGAGGGCGTTTGCCTCTTCACCGAACATCTCACAGGTGAAGGGGCCCTCGCCCACGCAGCTGGAGTAAGCCTTCATGATGCCGATGACGTTGTCCAGCCTGGTGTCGGGGATGCCGGCGCCCAGGGTGGCGTAGGCCGCGATGGTGCTGGAGCCGGAGGTGTAGGGATAGATGCCGTAATCGATGTCACGAAGGGCGCCCAGCTGGGCCTCAAAGAGGACGGATTTGTTGTCCTCGATGGCGCCGTGGAGGAAGTCCGTGGTGTCGCAGACGTAGTCCTTGAAGGGCATGGCGTAGGTGTCGATCCAGTCCATCATCTCGTCGAGGCTGATGGGCTCGTGGCCGTAGCCGTTGACCACGAAGAGGTTCTTCCACTCGATGATGTCGGCCAGGCGCGCCTTCAGGGCGTCCCGATCCTTCAGATCGCCCATGCGCAGGGACTTCTTCATGTACTTGTCAGAATAAGCGGGGGAGATGCCGCGGCGTGTGGAGCCGAACTTCTTGTCAGCCAGACGATCTTCCTCCAGGCAGTCCAGCAGCTTGTGATAGGGCATGCAGATGCAGGCCTTGTCGCTGATTTTCAGATGCCGGGGGGTGACCTCGATGCCGCCGTCGCGGATGCGGCCGATCTCGTTGAACAGGTGCTCGGTGTCGATGACCATGCCGGGGCCCATGACGTTCACGGTCTCATCTCTGAGAATGCCGGAGGGCAGCAGGTTCAGAACGAACTTGCCCTTGTCGTTGATGACGGTGTGGCCGGCGTTGTTGCCGCCCTGATAGCGGACGACCACGTCGTACTTCTGGCTGAGGAGGTCGACCATGCGGCCCTTGCCCTCATCGCCCCAGTTGATGCCTACAATCGATGTTAACATGTTGTTTTCCTCCTGTTATTATACGGACACGACGGCTTCCTGCCCCAGGCAGTCGGCGTACTGATCCAGAACCGGTCTGACCTGCTCACGGAGGAAGGTCTCCGTCTGCTGCAGAGCCATGCCGGTGAATTTCATGGGATCGCTGACGGCTTCCAGCTCCTCCTTGGTGAGATCGAAAACCGGGTCTGCCAGAATGCGATCAAAGAGGTCGTTGGGCTTGCCGTTGAGCTTGACCTCCTTGGCCGCGGCCACGCTGTGCTGGCGGATGGCCTCGTGGAGGGTCTGCCGGTCGCCGCCCTTTTCCTTCACGCAGTACATGAGGATGTTCTCCGTGGCCATGAAGGGCAGCTCGTCATTCAGGAGCTTCGCCGCCATCTTGGGATAGACGGTCATGCCCCGGATGATGTTGAGATAGAGATTCAGAATGCCGTCCACCGCGAGGAAGGCCTCGGGAATGCTGATCCGGCGGTTGGCGCTGTCGTCCAGCGTCCGCTCAAACCACTGGGTGGCGGCGGTGATGGCGGTGTTCTGCAGGTCGCAAATGACGTATCTCGCCAGGGACGCGATCCGCTCGGAGCGCATGGGGTTTCGCTTATAAGCCATGGCGCTGGAGCCGATCTGCCCGGCCTCGAAGGGCTCGTCAACCACTTTCAAGTGGCTCAGGAGCCGGATGTCGTTGGAGAACTTCGCCGCGCTCTGGGCCACGCCGGAGAGCACCTGCAAAACCTGATAATCCACCTTGCGGCTGTAGGTCTGGCCGCTGACGGGATAGGCGCCGGGCATGTCCATCTTTTCGCAGATTCTTTTCTCCAGCTCCACCACCTTGTCGGCGTCGCCGTCGAACAGCGCCAGGAAGCTGGCCCCGGTGCCGGTGGTGCCCTTGCAGCCCAGGAGTCTGAGATTCTCCAGCTGGAAGTTCAGCTGCTCCAGATCCATCAGCAGATCCTGCATCCAGAGGGTGGAGCGCTTGCCCATGGTGGTGGGCTGAGCCGCCTGGAAGTGGGTGTAGGCCAGTGTCGGCAGGGCCTTGTGCTGCTCGGCGAAGTCAGCCAGAGCGGACAGCACATTCACCAGCATCCCGCGCACCAGCTTCAGCCCCTCACGCATCAGCAGAATGTCGGTGTTGTCGCCCACATAGCAGCTGGTGGCGCCCAGATGGATGATGCCTCTGGCATTGGGGCATTTCTCGCCGTAGGTCAGCACATGGGCCATGACGTCGTGGCGCACCTCGTGCTCTCTTTGGGCGGCAAATTCATAGTCGATGTCGTCCACGTGGGCCTTCAGCTCGTCGATCTGCTCCTGGGTGATGGGGAGTCCCAGCTCCCGTTCGCTCTCCGCCAGGGCAATCCAGAGTCTGCGCCAGGTGGTGAACTTGGTGTCGTCGGAGAAAAGCTTCTGCATCTGCTTTCCGGCGTAGCGGGCGCACAGGGGATTGGTGTAGGTGTCGTGCATGTCTGTACGGTTCCTTTCTGAATCCTAGCTTCACACAAGTGCGGAAGGATCGTTTGATTTTTTCAACAAATTTCAGTATAACGCAATTTCGCTGAAATTGGAATACTTATTTATAAATTCCTCAGAAAACTTTCGTAAATCAGGTCTCGTAGGTGCGGATGATGTTCTCTGCGACGGCTCTGCGCTTGCGACAGGTGTCCATGGCCTGCTTTTCGATGTAGCGGTGGGCCTCGGCCTCCGTCATCTTCAGTTGCTGCACCAATAGGAGCTTCGCCCGGTTGATGAGCCGCACCTCCTCCACGTGAGCCTCCAGCATCGCGGCGCGGCTCTCCAGCTTCCGGAGCTTCCGCCTGGTGGCAATCAGCAACTGCACCGCCTGCTGCATGAGGAAGTCCGGTGCCGAGCAGGGGAGCACCAGCACACCCTGCTCTGTCAGCATGGGCCGCGGCGCCTCATTTTCGGTCAGCAGCAGAAGACAGATCCGCTCCTCCTTCAACAGCGTGGGCAGCAGACGCCCGTCCACGTCCTGCGCGAATGGCTCCACGGCGATCACCAGCTCCGCGTCGCCGCGCTCCAGCACCGGCATGGACTCCGGCGCGGTTTTACAGCAGATGGGGGAGATCTCTTCCGGCAGAAGGGCCAGAACCCGCTTTGCAGTATTTTCATCCAAACAGATCACCAGTGGCCGCAGCACCGCATCCTGCTTCATGTGGGTTCCCTCCCTTCGGCATCCAAAATCCGGGATTACTATACCATGGAAGCCGGGATCCTTCAAGCAAAAATACCGTCTTCGCCTTCTTTTTCAGATCGGGGGTGGAAAAACAAAACTGTATCTGGTATAATTATAGGATGAATCCAAACAAGGAGGTGGCGGTCTGTATGGATCGTACCCTGCTCAAGCGCGACGCCAGAGAGCGCATGCGGCGCTACCAGCCGAATCCCATCGTGATCGGTCTGATCGTCTTCGCGCTGATCTACATTCTGCAGCGACTGTCGACGAATGTCATGGGGCTGAACTTCCGATTCACGATCAGCAACACCAACATGACTACCCCGGAGGAAGTCCAGGCGGTGATCGAGAATCTGCAGGCGCAGTATCTCCGCCAGCTGGAGAATTACAGCCCGTCCTTCTTCGGCTGCGTCATCGCCGTTGCGTTGGCGATCATGCAGCTGATGGTGAACACCGGAAAGACCATCTATTCTCTCCACGTGACGAGAGAGGAGCCGGCGGACTACGGCAACCTGCTGGACGGCTTCGCGGTCATGGGGAGAGTCATTCTCCTGAGTCTTCTGGAGGGCGTTTTCATCTTCCTCTGGTCGCTGCTTCTGATCGTGCCGGGCATCGTGGCCAGCTACCGCTACCGGCAGGCGATCTACCTGCTTTTGGATCACCCGGACTACACGCCCATGCAGTGCATCCAGCGGAGCTCTGAGATGATGCGGGATCATAAAATGGAGCTCTTCACTCTGGATCTGAGCTTCCTGGGCTGGGAGATTCTCCACTTCCTGCTCTCTCCCTTCGCCATTTGGCTCTGGCCCTATGAGGCGCTGACCTACGCCAACTACTACCGCGTCCTGAACGGGGAGAGCATCCCGCCGAAGCCGGATCCGACGATCTTCGAAGGGGAGTACACCGAGGCGGGCGACGATGATGACCACTGGGAGGGCTGGCATTGAGCATCCTGGCCCTGGATCTGGACGGAACCCTGCTAAACGGTGAAAAACACATTTCTGCACGCAACCGAGTGGCTTTGCAGAAGGCTGCGGACTTGGGGCACTTCATCGTCCCCGCCACCGGGAGAGCTCTGAACGCCATGCCGAAGGAGGTGCTGGAGCAGCCCTTTGTCCGGTATGTCATCAGCATCAACGGCGCCTGCGTCTCGGATCAGCAGACCGGGGAGATCCTGTACCGCTGCGAGATCCCACTGGACGCCGCCCTCGGGGTGCTGGACTTTGCCAAACGCTACGACTGTATGCGGGACGTCTACTGGAACCACACCGGCTGGACGAACCGGGCCTACTTCGAGAATCTGCGCTACTACAACTCCGACGAGGAAGTGGTGCGGCTGATCCAGGTGACCCGCAACCCCATCGAGGACATCGAAGCGTTCTTAAAAGAGAAGCAGGCGCCGGTGCAGAAGGTGCAGCTGTGCTTCCGCAGCATGGACGAGCGGTCACAGGCGTGGAAGGAGATCGAAGAGCATTTCCCGGAGATCGTGGTGACCTCCTCCTTCCGCAACAATCTGGAGCTGAACGCCAAGGGTGCGGATAAGGGCCTTGCGCTGATGTACCTGGCGGATCATCTGGGGGTCGATCGAACCGACACTTTCGCTTTTGGTGACAGCACCAACGATCTCGCCATGCTCAGAGCCGCCGGCACCGGCGTGGTCATGGGCAACGCCGCCGACAGGATCAAAGAGAACGCCGACGCTGTTACCGACACCAACGAAAACGACGGCGTGGCGAAATTCATCGAAGAAAACATTTTAGAAGTGTAAAAAGTGTCATTGCGAACCAGTGACCGTGTCACTGGTGTGGCAATCCGTTTCTCTAATCATTGAAAAACAAAAACCAGCTGCAAAAAACGCAGCTGGTTTTCGTATATTTGGCTTATCCGATCTTCATGGTGACCGAGTCGGTTGCGACCTCGGTGCCGTAGCGGTCGGTGATGACGCAGCGGATCCTCCGGCCATCCCTGGCATCGGTCAGCTTGGTGGAATAGCTGGCAGCTTTCACGGAGCTGTTTTCCCAGAACATGCTCTCGCTGTACTGCCACTGGTAGGTGAGTCCTTCGCCGACAGCCTTGACCGTGAACTTCGCGGTGGAGTTCACCTTGCCGACGTAATCCTTCGGCTGGGTGGTGATCGTGATCTTCGAGATCGTCATGGAAACTGCGCTGCTGGTGACAGAGACGCCGTATTGATCCGTGACGATGCAGCGCACCATGCGGCCGTCCTTGGAGGCAGTGAGGCTGGTGGAGTAGTCCGCCTTTTTCACAGAGCTGTTTTTCCAGGTCTTTCCGCCGTTGTCGCTGATCTGCCACTGGTAGGTGAGCCCGTCGCCGACCGCCTTGACCGTGAACTTCGCGGTGGAGCCTTTCTTGCCGATGTAATCCTTCGGCTGAGCGGTGATGGCAAGCTTCGAGAGCATCATCGTCGCGGCATCGCTGATGAGTGTTTTACCGGTCTGATCGGTGATGACGCAGCGCACCATGCGGCCGTCTCTGGCGGCGGTGAGATTGGTGGAGTAGCTGGCGGCCCTCACGGAGCTGTTTGACCAGGTGGCGCCATGGTCATCGCTGTACTGCCACTGATAGGTGAGTCCCGCGCCGGTGGCGGCAACGGTAAACTTTGCTCTGGAGTCCAAAACGCCGTAATAATCCTGCGGCTGTGCGGTGATGATGAGATCAATGCCGAGATAATGAATCTTGGCTTCCCAAAGGGGCTCATTACGGGAGTCGATGGAAACTTTTTTCCACTGCGCCTCCGTGCCGCCATAATAGACGTCGGTCAGATTGGAGTATGTCCGGAACGCATTGCCTGCAATGCTCCTGATGCTCGAGGGAAGTGTGACGCTCGTGATGCCGGTGCAGCTGTTGAATGCCCATCTCCCGATGCTCGTAACGCCCTCCGGGATCGTGACACTTGTGAGACTGGAGCAGCCGTAGAACGCGTATTCGCCGATGCTCATAACGCCCTTCGGGATCGTGATGCTCATGAGGCTGGAGCAGCCGTTGAACACAGAGGTACCAATGCTCGTAACGCCCGCCGGGATCGTGACGCGCGTGAGGCTGGTACAGCCGCTGAACACAGAGCCATAGACTTGCGTGACGCTTGGAAGGATTTCATAAGTCTTATCACCTTTCCCGGTCGGATACGCGACTAACTTGCTGCCGTCTTTGCTGTACAGAACGCCGTCGATCGAGACATAATACGGATTTTCCGGAGCGACGGTGATCGCCGGCAGGGCTTGACAGCCGGCGAACACACCGCTCTCAATGGTCCTGACGTTCTCCGGGATCGTGACGCTTGTGAGACCGCAGCCTGCGAACGCACGACCCCCGATGCGCGTGACGCTCTTCGGGATCGTGACGCTCGTGAGACTGCTGCAGCCGGCGAACGCATCGCCCCAGATGCAAGTGACACTCTCCGGGAGTGTAACACTTGTGAGACTGCTGCAGCCTGAGAACATGTCAAATCCGATGTATGGAACGCCATCCTGAATGGTAACGCTCTTGAGGCCTGTGCAGCGGACAAACGCATAGGTGTCAATGCTCTTGACGCTTCCCGGGATCGTGACGCTCGTGAGGCTGTTGCAGCCGTTGAATGCCTCTCTGCCGATGCTTGTGACACTTGAAGGGATTGTGACATTTGTCAGGCCGGCACACATGCAGAACATATAGTCAGGAATGCTCGTGACGCTTTCCGGTATCTCAACGCTCTTGAGACTGTAGCAATACGAGAACGCACAGGCCCCAATGCTCGTGACACTGGATGGAATCGTGACACTTGGGAGGCTGGTGCAGTACTGGAACGCACTGCCGCCGATTCTTGTAACGCTGGACGGAATTTTGACGCTGGCGAGGTTTTCACATTTGTAGAACGCTTGGCTCCCGATGCCTGTGACGCCGTCGGCGATGACCACAGAGCGGATGGAACTTTTATATTTAAACGAATCATACTTGATCTCGCCGGTTCCGGAGATCGTGAGCAGACCGTCATCGTCCAGCGTCCAGGTGAGACCCTCACCGCAGGTACCATTCCCCACGATGGCGGGTACGGCGTGAAGCGTGGCTTGGGTCAGCGGATCATTGCTGTCGCCAATGAGGATCTGCTTCCACTGCTCTTTCGTGCCGCCGTAGTGGACGTCCGTCAGACTGCTGCAGCCGTTGAACGCATAGCTGTAGATGTCCTTGACGCTCTCCGGAATCGTGACGCTTGCGAGGCTGGCGCAGCCGTTGAAGGTTTCCCGGTCGATCAGTGCGACGCCCTTCGGGATCGCGATGCTTGTGAGACCGGAGCAGCCGTTGAACGCGTAGACACCAATGCGCTTGACACTCTCTGAGATCGTGACGCTCGTGAGATTTGTGCAGCCCTGGAATGCCCAGCTCCCGATGCTGGTGACGCCGTCGGTGACGGCCACGGAGCGGATGAAGCTGCGATAGTCATTCCACGGAGTGCCCTCAAAGGAATAATCCGCCATCTCGCCGGTGCCGGTGATCGTGAGCAGGCCGTCGCCATCCAGTTTCCAGGTGAGATTCTCCCCGCAGGCGCCTTCGACTTCGAGATCACGAATGTGAATAAACCCGGAATAATGAGAGATATCCCATTCCTTTGTGTGATAGGAGTAATCATAATTCCAGTTGTACTCCTCAACCACAACAGTGCCTTTTTTTACCTCGGCGACCCATGCAACATGGCCTACATCTTTGGGATCGTTGGGATTGGCAGCGATCCACGCAACCGAGCCGACGCGGGGATTCATGTCGACCGGAATGCCCAGGCTCTGCGCGATAGGTCCCCAGTCGCCGCCGTTGCCCCATCTGTCGACCCCTCCGTATTGGTTGGTGAAATTCACGCCATTGGCGGAATTGAGTCGCCAGGCTACAAAGGATGTGCAGTTGCCGTAGACGAAATTCCAGGGATCGGTTCCTGTATGGAGATCCTTATAAGGATAGTCGTCTCCCTTGACCTCCGCATCAGCCTGCGTGGTGAATACCGGCACCAGCGTCAGTATCATGCACAGCACCAGCAGGATGCTCAACCATCTCTTTCTCATTAATAATCTCCTTTCTGATCATGCAGTGTTACTGCTATAAATATAATTGTATCATCCCTGCCATGGTATTGCAAGCAGAACCGGTGGGGCACTTGCTCCCCGCCCTACGGAGGCAATAAAAAAACCGCAGCCCTTGCGAGCTGCGGTTTCATTGGTTATGATGGGATTATCCCTTGTGCTTGGCGATCTCTTCTTTCATGACCTGACCCAGGATGGTCATGCCCTTTTCGATCTTCTCTTCGGACATGCAGCTGTAGTTCAGGCGGATGCAGTTGTTGTGGCCCTCATCGGGGAAGAAGCCGTCGCCGGGAACGTAAGCCACGTTGCGCTCCATGCAGATCTTGGCCATCTCGTTGGTGTTGATGTAGTCGGGCAGCTCGACCCAGGCGAACAGACCGCCGTTGGGGTGGGTGAACTTGGCCTCGGGCGGGAACTCCCGCTCCATGGTCTGCACCATGACGTCGCGGCGCTTGCGATAGCAGTCCTTGATGGTGTTGACGTGCTCATCGAGATCAAACATGTCGATGAACTTGGAGACGACCAGCTGCGCCTCGGTGGAGGCCTGCAGCGCGGCAGCCTGCGCCATGAAGTTGTACTTCTTCAGGATCTCACCCTCAGCGCAGACCCAGCCCAGACGATAGCCGGGAGCCAGAATCTTGGAGAAGGTGCCGAGGAAGACCACGAGTCCCTTGGTGTCCAGGCTCTTCAGGGCGGGCATGTTCTCGCCCTCGTAGCGGAGCTCGCCGTAGGGGTTGTCCTCGATGACGGGGATCTCGTTCTCGTTCATGACTTCCATGAACTCCTTACGTCTCTCCAGGCTCCACTCCTTGCCGGAGGGGTTCTGGAAATCAGGAATGACATAGCAGAACTTGATGTTCTCGTTCTCGGCAATGGCCTTCTTCAGCTCATCGATGATCATGCCGTCTTCATCGGTGGGGATGGTCACGAACTTGGGCTCGCAGGCCTTGAACGCGTTGATGGCACCCAGGTAGCTGGGCTCTTCCAGCAGGACCACGTCGCCCTTGTCCAGGAAGACTCTGGCGGAGTAGTCCAGACCCATCTGAGAACCGGAGGTGATCAGGATGTGATCCGCATCGGTCTTAACGCCCTGCTTGGCTTCCATTCTCTCCGCGATGATCTCACGCAGGGGCAGGTAACCTTCCGTGGAAGAGTACTGCATCGCCTGAGCACCCATCTGATCCATGACCTCGTTCGCGGCCTTTCTCATAGCCTCGACGGGGAACATTTCCATCGCCGGCATGCCGCCCGCGAAGGAGATGATACCGGGCTTACCGGCCAGCTTCAAGAGTTCTCTGATCTCGGAACCGGTCAGCAGGTCCATTCTGCTAGCAAATTTAACCATAGTGTCGCCTCCTAAGTTTTAAAATCACTTAATCTACTGAGTTGTTTCACAACTTGACCAACATGTAGTCAACTTGTCCAACAACATAATATCATGCCCGGCGGGATTGTCAATGGATTTCGGCGCCTTTCCCCGGCTTTTTTCTACATAAAAAGAGGGGGCATTCCGTCCCCACTTTTTTGATGTTCTTCAGTTCTCCCGGGGCTTCCCGATCATGAGGAAGTCGCCCCCCGGTCTGGCCGTGGTCTCCTCCTCAAAGAGCAGGTCGATCAGGTAGCGGGGCTTGATGCCGTCCGCCAGGCTCAGGTTGTTGGCGCAGCCGGCGCAGTAGACCACCACGTCCTCGCAGGGCATCTCCGCCGCCCTGGCGTTGGCCATCTCTCTGGTGATCTCGATGGGACCGCCCACATCGGCGTTCTGGCCGCCGCAGCAGTGGCTGTTCTCCCGGTTGAACTCCGGCTCCACAATGTTGATGTTCATCTTCTTACAGAGTTCACGCACCGAGTCGTGGACCTCCGGCACGCCCTTGACGGGACAGGCATCATGGATGCTCATGGTCTGGCCGCCGTAGTCCGGGAAGGGGAAATCCGAGTCCGCCAGGACCTTCCACAGGGGCACGGTGGACACGTTCTCATACAGGTTCCGGAACCGCCGGTCGCAGCCGGGGCAGTTGTTGACGATGACGGTCTCCTCCTCCGCCTCCGGGTCGAAGTGGCAGCAGGTCAGGTGCATGCCGTCGATGAGTCCCTCCTTCACCAGGAAGTACTCCAGTTTCTCCACTAACTTCGGCTTGTAGGCGATGAGGCCGCAGCCGGGTGCATAGATGGTCTTCATTCCAGTTCCTTTAACTCCTTATCGATCTTCTGCAACAGTTCCGGATCCG
>CADCQK010000037.1 GCA_902803575.1 Oscillospiraceae bacterium | reverse complement strand
TTCCTGCTTTTCATTTTCTGTAAAGGAGTTTTCGAATATGATCCAGAAAAACCTGCTGCACAGCGTAGCTGCGCAGATCGCCGAGAATTACGACAAGGCCGAGGTGCCCATGTACAGCGACCAGCTGCGGCTGCCCAACCGGGACACCGTCATCGAAATCATCGAGAAGCTGCAGAAAATCATCTTCCCCGCCTACTTCGGCGGCACCGCCATCTCTCAGGTGACGGCCGACACCTATGTGGAATACCTCCTGGGCGACATCTTCGCCGATCTCCGGGAGCAGGTGGAGCTGGCCTTCTCCAACAAGGTGAAGGATCCCGCCGAGCTGGCCTTTAAGACCGACGAGGCCATCAACAGCTTCTTCAGCAATCTACCCAAAATCCAGGAGCTGCTGATGAAGGACGTGGCCGCCAACTATGAGGGCGACCCCGCCGCGGGCAGCAAGGAGGAGGTCATCTTCTCCTACCCCGGTCTGTACGCCATTTTCGTCTACCGCATGGCCCACCAGCTCTATGTCAGCGGCGTGCCGATGATCCCCAGGATCATGACCGAGTACGCCCACGGCCAGACCGGCATCGACATCAACCCCGGCGCCACCATCGGCGAGTACTTCTTCATCGACCACGGCACCGGCATCGTGGTGGGCGAGACCACCATCATCGGCAACCACGTGAAGCTCTACCAGGGCGTCACTCTGGGTGCCCTGAGCCCCCGCGGCGGTCATGCCGTGGTGGGCAAGCGCCACCCCACCGTGGGCGACAACGCCACCATCTACTCCAACGCCTCCATCCTCGGCGGCGAGACCATCATCGGCGCCAACTCCGTCATCGGCGGCAACAGCTTCATCACCTCCTCGGTTGAGAAGGACACCAAAGCCAGCCTCGACATGCCGAAGATGATCTACAGAGTGAAGAAACCAAAAAAGGACTAAGTCATCAGACGCAGAAAAACCGGTACGCGATCGCGTACCGGTTTTTTGTTGTGTTTGGATCAGGCGGCGGGAGTGGCCGGCGTCTCAACAGGCGCCTCGGAAACAGCAGGCTCCTGCGCGGGAGCGGGGCTCTCCTCCGCAACGGGAGAGACCTCGGGGCTCGGCACGGGGGCCGGGCCAACGTCCGGAACGGGCGTCGGCTCGGTGCCGGCGGTGTCGATCAGACTGAAGAAACGGTGGATCACCGTGGTGATCTGGGCGCGGGTGGCAGTGCCCTTCGGCGCCAGCGTGGGAACGGAGTCGGAGACGCCGTTGATCAGGCCCTTCTCCACGCACCAGGCAAAGGCGTCCTTGGCGTAGTTGCTGATGCGGTTGGCATCCACATAGTCATCCAGCTTCACTTTGGTCTCAGCACTCATGCCGAGATACTCGGTGCAGTAGCGGAAGAAGATGGTCGCCATCTGCTCGCGGGTCACATTGTCGTTGGGAGAGAAGGTGGTCGCGCGGGTGCCGGTGACGATGTTGTTTTCCGCAGCCCAGGCCACAGCCTCCTTGTACCAGTTCTGGGTCAGATCCTCGAAGGCCGGCGTCACGGCAGCCTTCGGCTCACCGGCGCAGCGCCAGAGGATGGTGACCAGCTGGGCGCGGGTGGTGGTGCCGGCGGGGCTGAACAGGGTCATGCTGGTGCCGTTCATCAGGCCGTTGGAAATGCAGAAGTCGATGCCGTCCCAGGCCCAGTTGCTGCGGGCCGGCAGGTCGAAGAAGTAGTACAGGGGATCCGGCGCCTTGTCCATCAGCTTGTAATTGTCCGTGACGAACAGCGGGTCGTTGCCGGTGGTGGAGACCCGCATGGCGGAGATGTCCGCGCTGGTGCCCATGTAGTGGATGTTCACCAGGGCGGTGCAGCCGGCGAAGGTGTTTTTATAAACGGTCTTCAGCTCGGGATAGAGGGTGACGCTCTTGAGCCCGGTGCAGCCTTCAAAGGTGCCGCTGAGCTCCGTGAGACTCTTGGGGATCACGATACCGGTGAGGCTGGTGCAGTTCGCAAAGGCGCCCTCGCCCAGCTTGGTGAGCTTCGCACTCAGCTGGACATGCTTCAGATTGGTGCAGCCCGCGAAGGCTTCGTCGCCGATCTCGGTGATGCTGTCGGGGATGACGACGGTCTCAAGATCCTCGAAATTCATGAACGCGCCGCTGCGCACAACGGTCACAGGCAGGCCCTCTTCGCTGGTGGGCAGGGTCAGGACGCCGTCCACATCACCGATGTAGCCAATGACCTCGGCATGGTCGCTGTAGACCATCAGCACGAAGCCGGAGGGCTCTACGGGTTCCGCAGTCTCCACGGGCTCGGCAGTCTCCACCGGAGCCGCCGTTTCCACAGGGGCCGTGGTCTCCACGGGAGCCGCAGTCTCGGCAGGTGCAGCCGTCTCCACAGGCTCTGCGGTCTCCACCGGAGCGGCAGTCTCTGCCGGCGCGGCGGTCTCCACAGGCTCCGCGGTCTCTACGGGCGTCGGGGTCGCTTCGGGATCGTAATCCTCATCTTCCTCGTCCGTAATGTCGCCGAGGTACTGCTGGAGCTCTTCCAGCGTCATAGCGGATGCCCCGAAGGGGAACAGCGCCAGAACCAGAGTCAGCGCAAGCAGCAGACACAATAAGCGTTTTTTCATAGGTCAATCCTCCTATGTATAGATTCAAAGTACATTATAACTGGTTTCCATAAAAAATACAAGTGGTTTTCTGCGGAAACCAAAAAACGCCGAATCCACCCGCATAACAGATGGATCCGGCGTTATGATCAATGCCAGAGCACCCAGACCAGAATGTAGCCGCTGATGACAGCGGTGAGGGAGAAGGGCACGCCGATGCGCATGAAGTCCTTCCCTTTCACCTCGTAGCCCTCTTTTCTCAAAAGGCCGATGGAGGTGATGTTGGCGCTGGCGCCGATGGGGGTCAGGTTGCCGCCCAGGGTGGCGCCGGTGAGCAGGCCGAAATAGAGCAGATAGGGCTCCACACCCATGCCCATGGAAATCTGCTGCACCACCGGGAGCATAGTGGCCACGTAAGGGATGTTGTCGATGAAAGCGGAGAACGCCACGCTGGCCCAGACGATGATCGTGTAGATCAAAAACAGGTTGCCGCCGCCGAGAGACTGGAAAAGCTTCGCGATCTCCTTGATCACGCCCGCCTCAGTGATGCCGCCGATGACCACGAACAGACCCGCCAGCAGCAGCAGGGTCTCATAGTCGATCTCCATCAGCGGTTTTACAAGAGCGTTGGCGTTTCTCTTTTTGATGATGTTGGCGATGAGGCCGATCAGGAACATGCCCATGCAGATAAAGCCGTTGGTGTCCTTGGGCCGGTTGGGGAAAAAGCTCACCAGGATCAGCAGCAGCACCGTACCGCCCAGAAGGACAGACGGCAGATAGTCCGTCACCACGGTGTGCTCTTTGGCCTCGGTGGGCTGCTTGTCGTTGCGGAACAGCCACAGCAGCACGAAGACCGTGAGGGCCGCGCCGATCTCCACCACCCAGAACATGCCGGGTCTGCCTTTGAACCAGAAGAAGTCCATGAAGTCCATATTGGCGTAGCCGCCCAGGAGGATGCTGGTGGTGTCGCCCACCAGAGTGGCGGCGCCCTGCAGGTTGGAGGAGACCGAGATCGCGATGATCATGGCCACCGGAGAGATGTCGAACTTCTTTGCGATGGAGAGGGCCACCGGGGCGATCATCAGCACCGTCGCCACGTTATCCACGAAGGCGGAGACGATGCCCGCAAAAAGGCTCAGGGCGATGATGGTGGCGCGGACATTTTTCGTCCGGTCCAGCAGCAGATCCGCCATCAGCGCCGGCATGCCGGACTCGATGAAGAGGCTCACCAGACCCATGGTGCCGGCGATCATCATCAGGACGTTGAAGTCGATGGCGCCCAGGACGTTGTCCAGAGGAAGGATCCCGATGGCCACGAAGATCACCGCCGAGGCCAAAGCCACCCAGCACCGGTACTTCGGCAGCGCCAATAACAAAATGTACGTCAGGGCGAACAGGCCCAGAGCAAGATAAAGCGTCGTCATAAATGAATGCTCCTTCATGCGGCCGATGGGCGGATCAGACGCGTTCAGATTGCCGAGAGATTTTTTCGGCAGGCGAAACAAAAACCGCAGGGAATACTTTGTGTATTGTCGAGGATTTTTGTGATGGATGCCGGAAAAAGATCCAGCAAGATGGCTGCGGACGATCCGCTCATCGACCGCCTAAAATAGAAAAAAACTTCTGCCGCAGGATATGGTGATCCCACGGCAAAAGTCTTGCACTGTTTCAACGCGGTAACGGGCCTATGGCCGTGTGTTGACGTCGCCGCGTCACATCCGAGGATGCGGGCTACTCCCCTCTGCCGCGGCTATTGTACCCGGTTTTCCACGATCTGTCAAGGGTTTCAGCGATAATCGCAGTCCAGCACATGGTCGTTGAAGATCCCGATCCCCTGGAGGTAGGAGTAGACGATGGTTGGCCCCACGAAGCGAAAGCCCCGCTTTTTGAGATCCTTGCTCACCTGTCTGGAGAGGTCGTTTTCCGCCGGCATGTCCTCCACCCGCTTTAGACGGTGGTCGATGGGGGTTCCGTTAACGAAGCCCCAGAGATAGGCGTCAAAGCTGCCGAACTCCTCCTGCACCTTCAAAAATGCCCGGGCGTTGGTGACGGCGGAATGGATCTTCAGCCGGTTGTGGATGACCCCGGGGGCGGTCAGGAGCCGGGCCTCTTCCTCCTCGTCATACGCTGCCACCTTCTTCGGATCCAGACCGTCGAAGGCCGCCCGGATCTGCGCCTCTCTCCGGATGATCAGCGACCAGCTCAGGCCCGCCTGCATGCCCTCCAGGATCAGCATGGCGTAGAGCTCGTCATCGTCGTGCACCGGCTTGCACCAGCGCTCGTCGTGGTAGCGGCGCATTTCCTCCGAATCGAACACCCAGCCGCAGCGTTTGCACATGACGGCACCTCCAATCGTTTAAGCTGTTAAGTGATAGTTTATCGGGGAGTTTGAATTGATCCTCCGTAGGGCGGGGACCTGTGCCCCGCCGTTACACCGGCAGCACATTCGACGCGGCGGGGCACAGGTCCCCGCCCTACAAGGAGCGAGCGTTAAACTCCAGTTTACCGCTGAAATGTGGAATCTCATTTTAAACTCCACACTCCACACTGCGCGGCTTCCTCCAATTTACCGATTCAACAATTCCGTCCTCACCAGCTCTGCGATGGCCTGCACCTGTTCTCTGCTCAGGGGGTCCCGGAGGCCGTGGTGGGTCATCAGCTCGATGAAGCTGTAATCGTCGGCGGCGTTCTGCACCTGTGTGTAGAGCTCCAGCCCCGCCCCTGCCTTTTGCAGCTCCTGCTCATAGAACTGGATGGCGGCGCTGTCGCTGGTCAGGTAGCTCAAAATGTAGAAGGGCGCCTCGAAGAAATGGGTGATGGTGACCCAGCTGGCGGCGTCGCAGAGATCGCCGTAGCCGGTCTCCGCCCCAAAATCCTTCGTGGTCTGCAGGGCGATGGCGTTCACGTTTTCCAGCGTCAGTTCCTCGTCCGGGAGGGCATAGACCTGCTCCTCGAAGGCATTGAAGCTCCCCTGCTGGGTGTAGAGCTGCAGCACATCCGCCAGCTTCCACATGGTAAGGGCCTCTCTCAAGTCGTCATCCTGCAGATACTCCAAAGCCAGATACTCCATGCCCTGGGACAGTGCCTCGCTGGTGTCGGTGCCGTGGTAGGCGCCGTAATAGAGGAAATCATCGGTGTAGTGGCCGAACTCGTGGGCAATGGTGAGGGTGTCCTCCATGTAGCCGGTGCTGTCGGTAAAGAGGTAGGGCGCCTCCCAGTCAGAGAGGTAGACCTCGTAGGAATCCGGAGTCTTTTTCGTGGATACGGACACATCGAACAGGTCATACTCCAGCATGAAATCCATGGCGTCAGCAAAGTCTCCGCCCAGGGTCTCCGCCATCTGGGTCACCGCCTCCAGGGAGTCTTCGGCATTCTGCTCGTCGGTGCCGTAATAGGCGTCCCGCAGCAGACCGCTGTCGGCAGCCTCCTGACAGAGGGGCACCAGGGTCTCCCGGATGGCGTCGGTGTAGGCCAGGACCTCATCGGGATCGTAGGAATAGCCGTTCTCGTCGTAGGCCATCTGCCGGTAATCGTCGTATCCCAGCTCCGCGGCCATGGCCTCCCGCACCCGCACCAGCCGGATGTAGAGTTCCCCCAGCTCCGCATTCACGGCGGAATAATACTGCTCGTAGGCCTGCTGTTCCGGCACCGGCAGCGTCTCTGCGTCGATGGCGTCGTAAAGCTCGTCCAGGGTGTAGTCCGTGCCGCCGAGGTTCACCGCGGCGCTGTTGAGCTTTTCATAGTACTGCGTCACCAGCTCGTTTTCCTGCCGTCTGAGATCGGTGAGGGTCTTCGAGATCACATAGTCGTCGCCGTAGTCGTCCAGAAACCCCTCCCCCAGACAGAACCGCTCCAGCATCTCTTTCGCCCCGGAGGCGGCGCAGAAGGTGAAGAGCTCCTCCAGCGCCGCATAATAGGTCACCATGGCGTCGGAGCACCAGGCAGCCTCGGCGGCGTAGTAGTCGTCGGTCACGTCCCGGTCGGAGCGGATCCTCGAGAGCGTCATCATGGTCTCCAGATGGTAATAATCTTCAAAAACGGTATCCAGCGCATCCCTGGCGCCGCGGAGCTTGAAGAGCTGTTTGAGCTTTCCGCCCTCCATGGCCTCAACCGCAGTCTTTGCAGCGTCGATATTTTTCAGCGCCGCGTCCAGATCCGGGCGGCTGTATTCCAGATCGTCAAACACCTGCATATCCACATAGCCGTCGTCCCTGCTCCCGCAGCCGGAGAGCAGCCCCAGCAGCAGCGTCAGGCACAAAAACAGCGTCAAAACTCGTCTCATTTCCCATCCTCCTGTGGTTTTTTGCCATTTTACCATAACGAACCCGGGTCAGCAACGGATTTTCAGCGTTTTTTGTATTGAAAAAACGTATTTTTTCATTGACCTTTGCGCTCGTTTGTGGTATCATATCTCTACCTGTCAGTCGAGAGGTTTATTTTGTTGCGCAAAAATCCCGAAACTCGGCTGTTTCAGGGAGGCAATCGCAGCAATGCGAAATCTATAAGGAGGTGCCGAAAACATGGCGAAAGCTGGAGCCCGCGTGAAGGTCACGCTGAGATGCTCGGAGTGCAAGCAGAGGAACTACAACACCGTGAAGAACAAAAAGAACACCACGGAAAAACTCGAAATGAGCAAGTACTGCCCCTTCTGCCGCAAGCACACCAAGCACACGGAAACGAAGTAAGGACTTTCGAAAGGAGTAGTTACGAATGGCTGAGAACAAAAAGGAAGTCAGCACTGCTGCCGTAAAGAAAGTCGATACCAAGCTCGGCTTCGGAGGCAGAACCGC
>CADCQK010000036.1 GCA_902803575.1 Oscillospiraceae bacterium | reverse complement strand
GCCGAAACTTGGCCACCTCATCAGTCTCGCTTCGCTCGACAGCTTCCCCTCAAGGGGAAGCCTTTCGAAGTGGAAGCTTCGCCCCGTCAAACTCCAATTTGAGTCTCACTTCATCAGCTTCTGGATGGTGGCCACCAGCTCGTCAATGACTTCCTCGTCGCCGTTTTTCACGTCCCGGACGACGCAGTTGCGGATGTGGCTGGCCAGAAGCTCCTTGTTGAAGGCGTTGACGGCGGCGTTCACCGCAGCGCTCTGGATCAGAATGTCGGGACAGTAGGCGTCCCGCTCCAGCATGCCCTTCAGGCCCCGGATCTGCCCCTCGATCCGGCTGAGCCGGTTCATCAGGCGCTTGCGCTCTTCTTCGACCCTGTGGGTCTGCTTTTCTCCGCCGCAGCAGCAGGTCTTCTCATCCATAGGATGCCCTCCGTTCCTGAAAAATACCCTCATGGGGTATCCTTACTATATACCCATATGGGGTATTTGTCAAGATACAAAAAAGACACACCGCACGAAGCGATGTGTCTTACTTTCTTTTTACAGTCCCATTTTAAAGCCGCTGGTGATTTTGCTCATGCTGGCCTCGCTCTCGGACTCGTACATCCGGAGCGCCTCGTTGACCGCCGCGACCACCAGATCCTCCAGCATCTCCACGTCGTCGGGATCTACAGCTTCGGGGCCGATCTTCACGCTGACCAGCTCCCGCTTGCCGTTGACCGTGGCCGTGACCACGCCGCCGCCGGATTTGGCCGTGAACTCCTTCTGCTCCAGCTCCTCCTGCATCTTCATGAATTCCTGCTGCATTTTCTGGGCCTGCTTCATCATGCCGGCCTGGCTCATGCCGCCGAAGCCGCCGCGAAATCCGCCTTTTGCCATAACGATATCCTCCTGTGTATTTGTATTTTTTTATTCAAACGAAACGATGTCGAACCGGGTCAGCTCTTCCAGACTTCTCTGGCTGGAGCCGCCTTTTTTGGTGGCCTTCCGGCTCTGGATGCGCACCGCTCTGCCCAGGGCTTGCTGCGCTGCCGTCCGGAGCTTTTCCTCCATGGCGGGGGTGCCCAGCATCATGAAGGCGAAGCCCGGGTCCAGATCCAGGATCAGCGTGTCGCCCTCCAGATGTCCCTGCACCTGATCGGGATTCTTCAAAAGCGAGAACTGCGCCATGGGCAGCAGCTTCTGGGCCGCCTGAAGGATCATCTCCCAATCGGAGCCGGCTTTCGCGGGCGCTGCCGGGGGCTCCGGCATGGGCGCGGGCTCCGGCTCCGGGACCGGCGCGGGTTCGGGGACCGGCTCCGGCTCCCGGGGGGGAGGGGCCTCCTCCATGGGCGGCTCCCAGGGCGGTGTATCCTCGGGTTCCGGAGCGGGTTCCGGTTTTGCCACGGGCTCCGGGATCGGGATCTCCGGCAGTTCGATTTCCTCTCTCTGCACCGGGACTGCGCCCTGCTCCAGAGCAGCCACTCTGGCGGCGAGACCGGCCAGATCCTCGCTCACCTCCGGGGTGCTCAGCCGGATCAGGCAGAGCTCGGCGCCCAGCTTGGGGTTCACGCTCTGGGCCAGCCCGGAGAGGGATTCCTGAATGGTGGTCAGCCAGCGCATCAGCTGCGCCGGGTTCAAAACCTTCGCAAAGGCGTCCAGCAGGGCGTCCTCATAGCCGCCGGAGAGCAGCGCGCTGCTGCCTCGTTTCGCCACTGCGCGCATCAGCACGTCCCGCAGCAGGACACTGAGCTCGTCCAGCAGGGAGGCGGGATCCTTCCCGTCCTGCCAGAGATCCCGGAACTGCGTCAGGGCGCCGGCGGTGTCGCCCTTGGCCAGCTTTTTCATGAGCTCCGCGGTCTGGGTGTGACCGGCGAGACCGATGGCCTGCCGGACGGATTCGGTGGTGACGGTCCCGTCACCGGAGCACTGATCCAATAACGTCAGCGCGTCGCGCATACCGCCCTCGGCCAGTCTGGCCAGCAGCATGGCGGCGTCGGGCTTAAGATCGATCTGCTCCTGGGAGGCCACATATTGCAGTCTTCCCGCGATGTCCTCGGCGGCGATCCGCTTGAAGCTGTGCCGCTGGCAGCGGGAGAGAATGGTGGCGGGCACCTTGTGCAACTCCGTGGTGGCGAGGATGAACATCAGGTGCTCCGGCGGCTCCTCCAGGATCTTCAGCAGTGCGTTGAAGGCGGAGTTGGAGAGCATGTGCACCTCGTCCACGATGTAGACGCGCTTTTTCACATTGGCGGGGGAGTAGAGCGCCTCGTCCCGCAGCAGCCGCACGTCCTCCACCTTGTTGTTGGAGGCGGCGTCCATCTCCACCACGTCCAGAATGCTGCCGTCGTCGATGCCGCGGCAGGCGGGGCAGCAGTTGCAGGGGTTCCCGTCCACGGGATGCTCGCAGTTGACCGCCTTGGCCAGGATCTTGGCGCAGGTGGTCTTGCCGGTGCCGCGGGTGCCGATGAACAGATACGCATGGCTCAGCCGGTCGGTGCGCACCTGATTTTTCAGGGTTTCGGTGATATGCTGCTGGCCGACTACATCGTCAAAAGTCTGCGGCCGCCCGCCGACATCTGCAGGCGTTTGATAAGCGGGCGACCGCAGGTCGCCCCTACGTCCACCCGGGCAGAGCGTTCCGCTTCGCAGGGGCCGACGACCCCGGCGGCCCGCATAAATACTGCTGCGCCCCATTTGAAACCTTCCCCCGGCGGGGGAAGGGGGACCGCGCCAGCGGTGGATGAGGGGGCGGCGGGAATGCCGGTAATTGGTTCCCCTCATCCGTCAGACCGTTCGGTCTGACACCTTCCCCCCAAGGGGAAGGTTTTCACTCCCGTCCTCGACGTCCCGCGCAGGACGCAATGAATTTCCGCCGTGTTTCGGCGAATTCGCTTCGCATCTGCCGTAGGGGCGGCCTGCGGCCGCCCGCCGACATCTGCAG
>CADCQK010000035.1 GCA_902803575.1 Oscillospiraceae bacterium | reverse complement strand
CTCGGCGGAGACGCTGTTGTCGATGTAGAAGTACTTGGAGCCGCCGCCAACGAGCATCTCGTTGTAGTCGCCCAGGTCAGAGGGAACAGGCATCATGCCCAGGTTCTCGGTGTAGTTGGTCTCGACCATGTTGGACCAGTCCCAGTTGCCGCCGAACTTGAAGCACAGGTCGCCCTCGGCGAGCTTCATCTCGGTGACCTCACGCTCCGCGGAGATGGGAGCGTCCTTGGCGTAGTTGTACTCCTTCAGGACATCGAAGGTATCCATCAGAGCGTTGAACACGGGATCGTCAGCCAGCTTGATGGAGCCGTCCTTGATGCCGGCGATGAAGGCATCGGGATCCTGCTGCAGCTCATAGACCTCAGCCAGGTAGTGAGCGCCCAGAGACCAGTCTTCCTTCTGCAGGCCAACAGGCAGCTCATTGCCGCCGGCGACGATCTCTTCGATCAGGGCCTTCAGATCAGCGGTGGTCTTGATGGTGGAGGGATCAAAGTCCTTGCCGGTGGCAGCCTTGATGGCGTCGCCGTTGTACAGCAGGCCGCGGGCCTCAACGCACACGGGGAAGCCAAGCACCTTGCCGTCGATGGAGATGGCCTGGGTGGTGTCGTTGACCCAGTCCTGATCGCTCAGATCGATGGCGTGATCGGGGCCGAGGGAGTAAATGTCCTTGGCGTCGACCATGGCGATGGTGTAGGGCTCGTTGGAGGCGTAACGGGTGGACATGTGGGCCGCGACGGTGTCGTTGGAGTAATAAACCTCAACGTCAACGCCCTTAGCCGCGGAATACTCCTCAGCCATTTCTTCCATCTGGCTCTGGATTTCCATCTTGGAGTTGAAGATGGTGATGGCGGTGCCGTCACCGCTGCTGCTCGCGCTGGAACCGCTGCTGGAGGAGCCGCTGCTGCCGCAGGCTGCCAGAGCGAAAACCATGACGAGCGCCAGAACAATCGCGAGAGTTCTCTTCATTTTTTTCGTCCTTTCTAATCCGAAAATTTTCTATAACGCCCCTTTTATGTTCAAATCAGAATGAACCGGCTTCCCTCCCGGATTTTCCTGATAATGGACACATGAAACGTTATATGGCTACGATGTTAAAACTAACACACTTCCCTTTCTCTGTCAACAGATTGCGCAACAAATTGCCCGGGCAAAGAATAATTTTGTACGTTTTTCACATTTTATGCTTTGAAAATTTGTATGAAATAAAGCGGCGCAAAAATAACGTTTCACGGAAAAGCCCTTTTCTTTTCCGAATGGATATGATAATATTTATTTATTGTCTACGGATCCCTTATATTTCAATAGGATGTGAAACACCATGAGTTCCACAGGAGCTCCCACCATCAAAGATGTTGCCCGGGAGGCAGGGGTCTCCCTCGGCACGGTCTCCAAGGTCATCAACGGAAAGCCCGTGGGTGAGGATTATCGTCGGCGGGTGGAGGAGGCCATTGAAAGGCTGGGCTATCAGGTGAACACCTATGCCCGGAGTCTCAAAACGAACAAGACCAACTGCGTCGCCCTGCTGATGCCGTCTCTGCAGCATCCATTTTATGCGATCCTGACGGACGAGATCACCGCCTGTCTCATGCGGCGGGGCTACCGCAGTCTGCTGATGATCACGAACTTCGACCCCAAGGCGGAGCAGAAATGCTTCGATCTGGTGCAGCAGAACAAGGCTGACGGTGTCATCGCCCTGACCTATGCTGCGGATCTGGAGGTGGACGCCTCCATCCCCATCGTCACCATCGACCGGCACCTGGGTCCCAGCGTGCCCTGCATCTCCTCGGACAACTACGCCGGCGGCCAGCTGGCGGCAGAGAAGCTGCTCTCCCTCGGCTGCAGGAAGCTGCTGTTTGTGCGGGTCGGGCCGGACGTACACGGTGAGCCGGACAAGCGCGGCGCCGGATTTGAAAGCCTCTGCCGGGACAGCGGCACGGAGTATGCGATGCTGTCCCTGCGGGACGAGGAAGCGCCGGAGGCATTTTGCCGCTATCTGGATGCGCACATTCAAAACAGCAAACTGGAATTTGACGGGATCTTCTGCAATACCGACGGTCTGGCGGTGCAGGTTCTCGACCATCTGCGCGCCCGCGGGATCCATGCGCCGGAGGATGTACAGGTGATCGGCTATGACGGCATGGTGCACTACGCCAGCCGACGGCCCTTCTGCTCCACCATCGTCCAGCCCATCGCGGACATGGCCGAGAGCGCTGTGGACATTCTCCTGAACCCGCCGGAGGACGCGCCGAGGCCAACCAACCTGTGTCTCCCCATCCGCTACCTCCCCGGAGGAACCACAAAAGATTAAAAAGATCGGATCTCAAATGAGATCCGATCTTTTTATTGATAGTACATCATGGCCTCGTAGGGTCTGAGGGTGTCAGAGGGCATGTCGTAGTTGGAGATCAGGCAGGTCATGTTCCGAAGCTGCTCTTTGAGCGGGTTTTCGATCTCCCGATCCCGGAAATTGCAGATCACCAGAAGCTTGTGCGCTCCGTCGGTTCGGGTGTAGGCGAAAATGTCTTCGTCCTCCTCCAGCAGCAGGTCAAAGCTGCCGCCGGTGATGACGGGATATTCCCTGCGAAGCCGGATCAGCTCCCGGTAGCACTCGAACACAGAGCCCGGCTGATCCACTTGCTTTTCCGCGTTGATCTCGGGGTAATTCTCATTCACCTTCAGCCAGGGGGTGCCTTCGGTAAAGCCCGCATTGGGTGCGTCGCTCCACTGCATGGGGGTGCGGGCATTGTCCCGGCTTCTGCCGTAGGCGGAGCGAAGGATGGACTCGTCCGAATACCCGGCGGCGCGGCGGGCGGCGATCATGTTCCGGGTCTCGATGTCGTTGTATTCCTCCAGACCCAGGTGGATGTTGGTCATGCCCAGCTCCTGCCCCTGATAGATGTAGGGGGTGCCCTCCATGCCGAACAGCAGGATCGCCAGCATCTTCGCAGACTCCACCCGGTATTTCCCCTCATCGCCCCAGCGGGAGACGATCCGCGGCAGGTCGTGGTTTTCATAGAACAGACTGTTCCAGCCGCAGCCGTGGAGGCTCTGCTGCCAGCGGCACATGACATCCTTGAATTTCCGGAGGGGCAGCGCCGCCAGATCCCACTTGTCGCCGCCGGGCTGCTTGTCCAATAAGATGTGCTCAAACTGGAACACCATGCTGAGCTCGCTGCCGTCGGGGTTGCTGTAGAGCTTCGCGGACGTGGGGTTGGAGCTCCAGGCCTCCCCCACCGTCACCAGGCCGGGACGCCGGAAAGCGGCGGCACTCATCTCTTTGATGTAATCGTGGAGCTTGGGGCCGTCCACCTTGATGTGCTGGAAGGGCTCCTTGCCCAGATGATCCACCACGTCCAGCCGGAAGCCGCCCACGCCCCGATCGGACCACCAGTTGATCATGTCATAGAGCGCCTGGCGCACCTTGGGGTTGCTCCAGTTCAGATCCGGCTGCCAGACGGAGAACTGGTAGTAGTAAAACTGCTCCACCTCCGGAACCCATTGCCAGGAGCCGTCGCCGAAGTCCGCGATGCTGCCGTCGGTGCGCTCCCCGGGCTCCGCGTCTCTCCAGATATAGAAGTCGTGATACGGGTTGTCACGGCTCTTTTTTGCCTCCAGGAACCAGGGGTGCTCGTGGGAGGTGTGGTTCAAAACCAGATCGAGAATGATCCGGATATCGCGCTTTTTCGCCTCCGAAATGAGCCGGTCCATATCCTCCAGCGTGCCGAACATGGGGTCGATGTCCTGATAGTCCGACACGTCGTAGCCGTTGTCATACTGGGGCGAGCGGCAGACCGGCGAGAGCCAGATCGCATCGATGCCGAGCGTTTTTAAATAGTCCAGTCTCGAGATGATGCCGGGGATGTCGCCGTAGCCGTCGGCGTTGGAATCCTGAAAGCTGCGGGGGTAGATCTGGTAGATCACCGCCTGCTTCCACCAGTTGGGGTTTTGTTCCATCTTCATTCTCCTTTGCTCAGGAGCTTCGCCATCCGGTAAACTCTGGTGGCGTTGATCTCCAGCTGTTTTCGTGTCAGGGTACCGGTTTTCAGTCCCCGCAGCATGTTCTTCAAATCCTTGGGGCTGCCGGGCATGGTGAGGTCGTTTCCCGCAGCGGCGATCTTATCTGCTGTTGGGGAGCCATACTTGCAGCCCTTGCCGGGAGTCGCGGCGCTGAGCCAGTCGGTCATGACGATGCCGCGGTAGCCGTACTCCGCCCGGAGCACCTCCTCCAGCAGATCCCTTCGTTCCGAGGTGTGGACGCCGTTCAGGAGATTGTAGGAGGTCATGAGGGCGCGGGGATCGGACTCCTTCACGGCGATCTCAAAGCCCTTCAAGTACAATTCCCGGAGGGCCCGCTCACTGACCTGACTGTTGGAATAATAGCGGTTGGTCTCCTGATTGTTGGCGCAGAAGTGCTTGACGGTGGCGCCGCAGCCCTTGTGCCGCTGAACGCCCCGCACCACGGCGGCAGCGATCTTTCCGGTAATCAGCGGATCCTCGGAGTAGTATTCAAAGTTTCGGCCGCAGCGGATGTCTCGGTGGAGGTTCAGCGCCGGCGCCAGCCAGAGGTGCACGCCGAAGCGCTCCATCTCGTCTCCCACCAGATCGCCGCAGGCCTCCGCCAGCGCCGGGTTCCAGCTCTGGGCCAGGGCGGTGCCGATGGGGATGGCGGTGCAGTTCTGCTCCAGAATTTCGCCTCTTGGCTTCCCTTTTCCGGTGAGCTTGTTCAAAAGCCATTTGGCCGCGCCGGGCAGCAGCTCCATCATGCTCTCCGGCAGCGCCTGACCGAGGCCGTGGGCGCCGGATTCATCTCTGGTATACTGACGGCTCAAGCGCAGTCCCGCGGGGCCGTCTGCCATCACCATTGGAGGAATGCCCTTTTCTTTCAGGCAGTTCACGGTCTCCCCCGCCGCCCCGGCCACGTTTTTGGAGGCGTCGCCGATGACGCTCAGGGCGCCAAGGCCGGGGTTGAAGGCGCCGATGTTCATGAGGCAGAGCGCCTCGTCAGAGAGCGTCTGCACCATGGGATCGATTTCCTCCGGCAAATCATAGCTGACGACCTCAGTCTCGATCTGTTCCGCAGAAACAGAGAGAATCTTGACTCCTTCCGGAACGGCTTCCGGTTTCCGATCCGGTTTCCAGTCTTTGAAGTCGGGCGTTCCGAGGGCATTTTTGCACTGTCTCGTGATGACCTCCCGATCCAGCCTGAGAACGGCAACGTGCTCGGTGTCCGCACTGTTTCTTCCCAAACGCAGCACATAGTCGCCGGGCTCCAGCACCCAGCATGCGCGGCTTTCGTCATAGGAGGCCAGCTCCCGCATTTCAAAGGAGAGCGTCAGGGTCTCCGCCTCGCCGGGCTGCAGGGTGTGAGTCTTTGCAAAAGCCGCGAGGGTCTGGGTTGGTTTGTCTATGGCGCCATTTGGCGGAGAGACGTAGAGCTGTGCCGCCTCTTTGCCGGGGAAATTGCCGGTGTTTTGTACCTTCACGGTGACAGTGACGGTCTCGCCGTCCACTGCCGCATGGGGATCCGTGTATACAAATGTCGTATAGCCGAGGCCGAAGCCGAAGGGGAACAGCGCCCGCTTGCCGACGGCGTCGAAATAGCGGTAGCCCACATAGACGCCCTCTTGGTATCGGGTCTCTTCCTTCTCCCCGAATTCGCCGAGTTTGGCATAGTCCTCCCAGCCGCTCCAGGTGGTGGCGAGCCTGCCGGAGGGGAAGCTTTTGCCGAGGATCAGATCTGCCAGAATGCTGCCGGTCTCTGCCCCCAGCTGGCTCAGCAGCAAAATGTTCCCCACATCCTTCACCGGGGTGAGATCCACCACGCCGCCCACATTCAGAACCAGCAAAAAGTTTTGATATTGTTCGTTCAGAAGGAGGATGTCGCGCCTCTCCGTCTGGGTCAGCAGCACGTCCCCGGGTTCGGCTTTCCGGTCGGAGCCCTCGCCGGAAATGCGGGAGAGGACATACACCGCCGTGTCGCCATTCCCGGTCAGCGGGATCTGATACTCCGGCTCCGGCATGGCGGCCCCCATGCTCTCCAGAATGGCCAGGGTGTGGTGGGCTCTGGCTTTGGCCTTCAGCCCCCGGATGAAATCCCGCCGCGCGGCTTCGTAAAGGCTGTCGTAGGCGTCCAGCCAGGTCTTGCTGGTGACGGTGAAGCCCGCAGCCTCCAGTCCCGCCTCGACGGTGACGAAATATCTGGAATTCACCTCGCCGGAGCCGGTGCCGCCCTTGACGGTTTTCCGGGCGCCGCTGCCGAATAGGGCGATCTCGCCGGGTTCCTTCAGTGGAAATGAACCATTGAATTTCATCAGCACCGCGCACTCCGCTCCGAACTGCCGTACTGCGGCGGCATGAGCCTGTTCATAGTCCTGCATGGGTATGCCTCCTTTTCAATCACCCTTTGGGTCCATCTTAGCATAAGGATTCCGGCTCGGCAAGCGGAGAATCTTCTGCATTTGATTCATCTTTGATGCAGGGCGGATGAAAAAACGCGTCCTTTTCGGTCTATGCTTCGCCCCGAGGTGAGAACATTGATCGAAATACTGACCGAAACCACGCCGGAATATGAGGCGTTTTTATCCGCTCACCCCCGAGGGACGCTGTTCCAGTCGGGGCTCTGGGCCGGCGTGAAGAAAAGCTGGCGCTGGCGGGCCGTGGTGTTCCGCAGAGACGGTGAAATCGCGGCGGGCATGTCCATCTTATTGCGGCGGGTGCCCGGAACCCCGTGGAAGCTGGCCTACGCCCCCAGAGGCCCGGTCTGCAATCCGGAGGATCAGGAGGCCCTTGCCGCGCTGACCGAAGGTGCCAGAGAGCTGGAAATGCAGGAGAATGTCTGCCTTTTGAAGCTGGATCCCGACATGCCGCTGGAGGATACGGGATTCCAGAAATCCATGACCGCTCTGGGCTATCGGCTGCTGGCGGAGAGCTGGAACTTCGACCGGATCCAGCCCCAGCATCTGGCGCGGATCGACCTGCGCGGCAAGGACGCCGAGGCGGTGCTTGCCGGGATGAAGCAGAAGACCCGCTACAACATCCGGCTTGCCGAGCGCAAGGGCGTGGAGGTGCGGGTCTGCGGCGCAGAGCATCTCCCGGAATTCTGCAGATTGATGAAAACCACCGGCATTCGGGACGGCTTCGCGGTGCGGCCATGCAGCTATTTTGAAGGGATGCTCCGATCCCTTGGAGCGCATGCGCGGCTCTACATGGCTTACTATGACGGAAAGCCCCTGGCCGGAGCCATCGCCGCCCAGTTCGGGAACAAGACCTGGTATCTCTACGGCGCCTCCGCCGATGAGGGCCGGGACAAGATGGCCAACTATCTGCTCCAATGGAACATGATCCGATGGGCCATCGAATCCGGCTGCGACTGGTACGATTTCCGCGGCGTCTCCGGCGGACAGGGAGAGAACAAAACCAAGGGTCTCTGGCGGTTCAAGGGCGGCTTCGGCGCGGAGCTCCAGACGCTGGTGGGAGAATACGAGCTGCCCCTGAACCCCGCTGCCTGCGTGATCGTGAAAAGGCTGATCCCGCTTTTCCAGAGGTATGCATTGTTTTTTGCATCGCTGCGGACAAGGAGCGAACCGCGAACCTGTCGACGCCCTCTGCCCGGCTTTTCTTTCAGATGCAATTATGATACAATCCGGATGTAGTTTTGTATCCGAAAGGAGGGGTGCGCGTGATCCGCATTCTCATCGTGGAGGACGAGCGTCCCATCGCCGATCTGATCCAGCTGAGTCTGGAGGGGGCGGGCTACCACTGCGACTGCGTCTATGACGGCATCGCGGCGGCGGACTTGATCACGAACCAGCAGTTTGACCTGATCCTGCTGGACGTGATGCTCCCCGGCGCCAGCGGCTTCGAGCTGATGGACTACATCCGCCCCACGGGCATGCCGGTGATCTTCCTCACCGCCAAGGCCGACGTGAACGACCGTGTCCGGGGTCTGCATTTGGGCGCAGATGACTATCTGGTAAAACCCTTTGAGATCATCGAGCTTCAGGCCCGCGTGGAGGCGGTGCTCCGCAGATACAAAAAGCTGGACCGGCTCATCGAAATCGGGGATCTGGAGATTGACACCTATTCCAGAACCGTGAAGCGTGAGGGCGCGGAGATCGCTCTCACGAAAAAGGAATTCGACCTCCTGCTGCTCTTTGCCCGAAACCCCAACATCGCCCTCTACCGGGAGACCATCTATGAGCGGGTCTGGGAGAGCGACTACATGGGCGACAGCCGCACCGTGGATCTGCACATCCAGCGGCTAAGGAAAAAGGTGGGCTGGGAGCATCGGCTCAAGGCGGTCTACAAGATCGGCTATCGTCTGGAAGTATGAGAAACCATCTGAAATTCAGCACCCGGCTGTTTCTGAGCGTGCTGCTGCTGGTGACGGTGACGTTCTCGCTGGGCGGGAATCTGCTGCTCTACGCCTCCTTCCGCTCCGCCAGAGACCGGGAGACGGAAAATGCCCTCGCCAGCTACCGTTTGATGCAGTTCACCGCGGCGGCTGTGGGCATGAACCAGAGCGACGTGCAGCTGGGCAAGGTGGTCAACGCCCTCCGGCAGATGCGGCTGGACCCCGGGGCTGCCCTCCGGCTTCGGCTGGACGACGACATCGCCTATTCCAGCGCCGCCGCTGAGGACGTGTTCCAATCGGTGGGACGGGAAGTCGGAGAAACGGAGCTGCTGGAGCAGGTGTTCGTCGGGGCAGACGGCGCCCACTATCTGCAGATCACCGGGGCGCTGCCGCTGGGCAATCTCTCGGCGCAGCTGGATGGGGTCTTCCCCATCGAGAGCGCCTACGGGGCCCTGCACACCCAGCAGCGGCTGTATCGGGAGGTTTTCTGCGTGGTGCTGGTGCTGGGCGCCCTGATGGCGCTGGCGCTGATGCGGCTTTTGACGAAACCCCTGAACGCCCTCTCCGCCACCAGCCGGAAGATCGCGGATGGAGACCTGACTTGCCGGGCGGAGGTCAGCGGCAATGACGAATTTGCCATGCTGGCCGCCGACGTGAACCACATGGCCGACGAGCTGAACGCCCGGATCGACGATCTCACCGACGCCATGCGCCGGCAGGAGGAATTCACCGGGGCCTTTGCCCACGAGATGAAGACCCCCATGACATCCCTGATCGGGTACGCCGATCTGCTGCGCTCCAGAACCCTGTCGGAAACCCAGCAGCAGAAAGCGGCAAATTATATTTTCTCGGAGAGCAGACGGTTGGAGCAGCTCTCCGTAAAGCTGCTGGATCTGCTGGTTTTGAAGCGGCGGGACTTCCCCATGCACCCCTGCGACATCGCAAAGCTCACCGAAGAGGTGGTGCGCGGCATGGCGCCCATGCTGGCAGAGAAGAAGATCGTCATCAAGGGCACCGCCGAGCAGGGGGATCGTCCCTGCGAGCCGGATCTCTTAAAAACTCTCATCATGAATCTCATCGATAACGCCAGAAAGGCCATGCCCGACGGCGGCGAGATCCGGGTGCGGCAGCAACTGACGGAGGGCGGCTTCACCCTCACCGTCACGGACACCGGCTGCGGCATGGAGCCGGAAGAGCTGGAGAAGATCACCGAGGCCTTTTACCGGGTGGACAAGTCCCGCTCCAGAGCCCAGGGCGGCGTGGGGCTGGGGCTCGCCATCTGCGCGGAGATCGCAGCGCTGCACAATGGGAATCTGCAGTTTGAAAGCACCCCCGGCGTCGGCACAAAAGTCACTTTGACCACCGGAGGTGAAGAAACATGAGCCGAAGCATGAAAACTCTGATCGTCGTGCTGCTGGTGACCGCCATGCTGCTCTCCGGTCTGTTCCTCCCCAATCTGGTGGAACGCCTCACCGCCGGCAGCAGCGGAAATATGGAGACCGTTGAGGTGGAGCCCCTCAATTTTGAGAGCGGCAGCAGTTCCGCCATCGAGATCCTCAAACGGATGACCAACTATGAGGATCCCACCAGCATCCTCAGCACCCAGGAGCTGGCCGAGGGCTACCGCTACACCATGGACACCGCCCGAGCGCACGTAAAGGAGCTGCTGGTGAATTATCTGAACAGCTGCGGATTCACGGGGACGGCGAGTTTCTATGAGGAACATTTTGAAGAATTCGGCCTGAATCAGGAGGCCATGATGGTGGCGACGGCGGAGTATCCGGTACCCTGGAGCGCCGTCATCTGGGGCGTGGACAGCTATCAGGGGCCGGATCTCTATCTGGTCTTCGACGACGCCTCCGGGGCGCTGCTGGGCTGCTCGATCCCCCTCTATGGGGACGCGGAGCTCTTCGCCAAGCAGGGGCTGGAGACGGAACGGGACGCCGCCGAGACCTGTGTCACCCAGTTCGCCGAGCAGATGAACGCGGCGGCGAGCTATGAAACGGAGATCAGCAACGGCGAATTTTACTATCACCTCACCGACAAGGACGGCGAGACCGCCTATGTGCGGCTGTACTGGGATCTTGACGCGGACAAGCTGCCCATTCTGGTCATCTCCGGCGAGGTAGCGGATTATGAGCGCTTCAATACGATGGTCGATCAATGGAAACCATAATTTTCCTTGACAAAAGTGGATGAATGTGTTAATTATGAATCAGCGTGACAACCCATTCGGAAAGGAGAAAGACCATGGATTTCAGAAGCATGAACATTCGGGAATTCATCGAGGAGCACGACGGCATGGCCCTCCTGAAGGAGCATATCCCCCAGCTGGCCAAGCCCCTGCTGATCCGCCCCATGTACAAGAAAACCCTGGGTGAGGCCTTTGACATCTGCATGAAGGCCAAATTCGTGGATCCCGAAGCAGCCCAGAAGGTCATCGACGCCGTCGAGGCCATGTAAAGCCGCCAGATGAAAACACACGGAAGCCAAACCGGTTTCCGTGTGTTTTGCTTTTGTGGGATTATTCTTTCTGCTTCGCCTTTCTCTGGAACAGCAGACCGTAGTTACCGCCGCTGGCGTCGTTGGCTTCGGTTCTGGCAAAGGCCAGAAGGGTCACAAAAAGCAGATCGAGATTCTGCTCCGTGGTGGTGATCCGGAAGTAGCCCCTGGCGGGAACCAGCTTCGAAAGCGCACCGCCGGCGTCCTCCTCGTGGACCCGGGCGCTGCTGCTGTAGGCCATGGCGATCTCTTTGCCGTCCCGGAGGATCCGGTACTGGGGCCAGAGGACCTTCCCCTCCTGGAAGCTGGACTCCACCTGGATGCCGTTGCGCTTCAGATGCTTCCAGATGTCCTCCCCGTCGAAGGTGAAGGTGCTGTTGTTGTCGATCAGCAGGGAGTTCCACTCGGCGGTCTCCTCATGGCCCACCAGATGGGGCGTCACTCTGCCGCCGTGCTCGTGGTCGATGAAGTCCATGCCCGTGGGGGCGGAGAGGGTGAATTTCGTCACCTTTGCCTCATAGAGCACCCGCTTCTGGGCGTCCTCGATCCGGTGGCCGTATTTGGCGGTCATGGTGTCGGTGAGGAAGTAGAGCTTCCGCGGCTCGCCTTCGATGGACGGCGCGTAGGTGAAGCTGTCCGGGTGCTCCTCCTTCAGGGCTGCCACGCCGCGCTTCTCCTTCACGATGTCCGAAATGCCCCAGGCCGTCAGCAATACGCCCACCACCAGAAGATAGATGCCAAACCCGGTGGCGGGGGTCTTCACCCTGGCGGGGTTTGCCGGATCATAAAGCACGTCGATCACGTCGCCGGGCTGCACCTTGCTGCCGTCGGCATCCACCAGCTCGGTGTATTCTTTGCCGTTCACAGTGTACTTCACGGTGACGTCGTAAGCCGTTTCGTCCTCGTCGGCGGTCTCGATCTCCTGGACGGAGACCACCGTGGCGGTGGCCTTTTCATAACCTCTGGTGCGGAAAGCCATCATATAGATGCCGACAGCCAGCGCCAGCAGGCCGAAAACGATGAGAACATAGCGGAATCTCGGTCCTCGGATAGACATGGACGTATCCCTCCGTTTCGTTTTGTAGTTATTGATTATTATAATCGATCAGAACGAAAAAGGCAACTGCGCCATACAGTATTGGAAGCGCATTCATGAAATGTTATTTTTATTTAAAATGTAATTGGAAACGCTTGCATCCGATCCCCGAATGTGCTATACTCCCGGCTGCAGAACGCAGGCGTTTTGGGGAACAATCCCGGAAACCCTGCGTCGAGCTTTGCAGCTATTTAAGATGCAGAATTGAGGCATGACCATGATAGATTCAAAAGCGGAGCAGAGTGATCTGCTGGACTGCCTGCTCCGGATGGGTGATCTGCTGCTGGACGCCGGGGCGGAGATCAGCCGGGTGGAGGACACCCTCTCACGCCTGGGCACGGCCTACGGCGCCATGCGGACGGACGTATTCGTGATCACCTCCATGATCAGCATGACCATGGAGTTTCCGGGCTTTGAGGCCGTCACCGAGACCCGGCGCATCCGCTCCGACGGGCAGCCGGATTTTTACCGTTTGGAAAAGCTCAACAATCTCAGCCGCAGCTGCTGCACCGAACCGCTCCCCCTTGAGGAGCTGCACCAGAACCTGGAGCACGTGGCCTCCGGCCGGAAGCCCCTCTATGCAAAACTCATCGGCAGCGTTCTGGCAGCGGGGGCATTCGCGGTATTTTTCGGCGGCACAATGCTGGACGGGCTGGTTTCGGCAGTGTTCGCCGTTGCGATCTGCTTTCTGCAGGAGCGCCTCAGCCACACGGATGTGAAGCCGGTGGGCGAAAACCTGATCATCTCCCTGTTGATCGGTCTCGGCGTCGGCATCGCGGCCACGCTCCTGAAGCCGCTGCACATGGACATGATCCTGATCGGTGACATCATGCTGCTGATCCCGGGGCTGGCCATGACCAACGCCATCCGCAACATGCTGGTGGGCAACACCATCTCCGGCGTGGTCCGGCTGGCCGAGAGTCTCATGTGGGCGGCGGCGCTGGCCGGCGGCATCATGGTGGCGCTGACCATCGTGAACTATCTGCACTGAAAGGAGCGAGACCATGTCGATCCTGATTCAACTTCTCACCGCCTTTCTGGGCTCTCTGGGCTTCGCCCTTCTGTTCGGCGTCCGGCCGAAGCATCTGCTTCTGGCAGCCCTGGGCGGCATGCTGGCCTGGGGCGTCTATCTGGCCATGGAGCATTGGCTGGGGATGCCGTTTCTCTCCTGTCTCACAGCGTCGGTGTTCGCGGTGGTCTATGCGGAGATCATGGCGCGTGTCCGGAAGATCCCGGCGCTGCTGCTCACCGTTCCCGCCATCATCCCGCTGGTGCCGGGGCGCACCCTTTATTACGCCATGAGCGAAGTGGTCCGGGGGGACCTGGCCCAGGCGCGCGCTTACGGCACCGAGACCCTGCTGGCTGCTCTGGCCATCGCCGGCGGCATCAGCTTCGCGATCGCCTTCCGGGAGCTGCGCACCACAAGATAATCTGCGCACTTCATCAAATCTTAAGCATTTCACAAATTGTTTCTTAATGCCTCTTTCTGCTACAATGCAGGCAGAAGGAGGAAGGAGGTCAAACCCATGCATTTTCTGCAGATCCTTTCCATTCTCATCGCAGGGCTGTTTTTTCTCTGCTACAGCTATCAGTTTCTGTACATCCCCGCCGCCTTCCGCCGGCGGAAAACCGAGGCCGCTGCCCCGCGGCTGCATAAATTCGCAGTGTTAATCTGCGCCAGAAACGAATCCGCCGTCATCGCGGATCTGATCGACAGTCTGAAGGACCAGACCTACCCTACTTCCCTGACGGAAGTTTTCGTGCTGGCGGACAACTGCACCGACCGCACCGCCGAGATCGCCCGTGCCCACGGCGCCACGGTCTACGAGCGGTTCAACCAGGCCCAAGTGGGAAAGGGCTACGCCCTGCAGGAGCTTCTGGCGCACATCCGTCAGGATCGCCCCATGGGATTTGACGGCTACTTCGTCTTTGACGCGGACAATGTGCTCTCACCCGACTATATCGAGCGGATGAACGAGACCTTCTCCGAGGGGTATCAGGTGGTGACCAGCTACCGGAACTCCAAAAACTACGGCGACAACTGGATCAGCGCCGGCTACGCATTGTGGTTCCTCAGAGAGTCCCAGTACTTAAACCGCGCAAGAATGAACCTCTCCACCAGCTGCGCCGTGGGCGGCACGGGCTTCCTGTTCAGCCGGGAGACGCTGGAAAAGCAGGGCGGATGGCCCTTCTTCCTGCTGACGGAGGACATTGAATTCACCGTCTATCAGGTGCTGCAGGGCGTGACCATCGGCTACTGCGAAAAGGCGGAGCTCTTCGACGAGCAGCCCACGGATTTCCGCCAGTCCTGGAGACAGCGCACCCGCTGGACCAAGGGCTATCTGCAGGTCTTCTCGCGCTATGGAAAGGATCTGCTGCGGCAGATGTTCCGGGGGAACTTCGCTGCCTTCGACATGGCCATGAACATCATGCCCGCCTTCTTCCTGAGCGCAGCGGGGCTCTTTGTGGAGCTGACCGCTCTGGTGCTGTCCATCATGAACGGCGGCGGACTGACCGAGGTCGCCGTGAGCATCCTGGAGATCTTCGGCAGCATGTGCTCGCTGCTGTTCGTCCTCGGCGCTCTCACCACCATCACCGAGTGGAAGCGCATTCGCGCCACCGCCTGGGAGAAGATTTGGGCGGTGTTCACCTTCCCGCTGTTTATGGCCACCTATCTGCCCATCTCCCTCTGCGCTGTCTTTGCCAAGGCGGAGTGGAAGCCCATTGAGCACAAGGTTTCCGCCAAGCGGCTGACCCGCCCCGCGGCGTGACACGATTCTTTCCCTGCAAGAGATTCGAAGACAAGCAACACAAAAGGAGGCCCGCCATGTACAACATCCTGGTCTGCGATGACGAGAAAGACATCGTCTCGGCGTTGAAAATCTATCTCAGCAGCGGTGACTATCAGGTATTTGAGGCCTTCAACGGCCGGGAGGCCCTGCAGGTACTCTCGAAGGAGGACATCCATCTGGTGCTGCTGGACATCATGATGCCCGGTATGGACGGCATCGAGACCCTCACCAGGCTCCGGGAGACCTCCAACGTGCCGGTGATCCTTCTGACCGCCAAGAGCGAGGACACCGACAAGGTGCTGGGCCTCGATGTGGGGGCGGACGATTACATCACCAAGCCCTTCAACCCGGTGGAGGTCCTCGCCAGAGTGAAATCCCAGCTTCGCAGGTATCTCCAGCTGGGCGGCGGCACCGTGCAGCCGAAGGTGCTGCGCATCGGCGGAGTGGAGCTGGACGACGGCGCCAAGACCGTCACCGTGGACGGGGAAGCGGTGAGTCTCACCCCGAAGGAATATGACATTCTCAGACTCCTGATGCAGCACCCGGGGCAGGTGTTCTCCCCGAAGGAGATCTACCGCGCCGTCTGGGACGAGCTGCCGCTGAATGCCGATAACGCCATCGCCGTACACATCCGTCACATCCGTGAGAAGATCGAGATCAACCCCGCCGATCCCCGCTATCTGCAGGTGGTCTGGGGCAAGGGCTACAAGATGGTTCCGCAGAAAGGAGACCGATGATGGACTGGAAACACAAACTCTGGGTGCGCATCCTGGCAGTGATCGTGTTCCTGCTGATGCTCATCGGCGCGGCACTCAGCGCAGCCGGCATCTGGATCTGTCTGGAGACAAAGGTCTACGCCGACGGCGGCACCTATCTCCGCCACGCGGCGCTGGACTATCTCGCGCCGATGATGGACAGCGACGTGGAGATGTACTACTACGATGCCCAGAACAACTACGCCCATTACGGCAAGGACCACTGGGAGAGCGTCTTCTCCGCTGAAAATACCAACTACTTCTTTCAATTAAAGGACGCCGACGGCAAGGTGGTGCTCTCCAGCCCCACCAGAGCCAGCCAGTACCACTCCAGCGGCACCCTCTACATGGAGCCGAAGGAGACCTCGATTCTCGAAGAGGACTTCACCTCCGCCGCCAAGAGACAGGTGCGGATGGAAGAAATCTACAACCTCGAGTACCAGATCTTCAACGTCAACGAGTGGGAGGAACCCGGCCCCAACAACACCACGGTCTACAAGCTCCAGGTGGAATACAGCGACGAGGCGCCCATGACCATTGAGCGCTACATCGCCAAGGATCTCACCGCGAAAGACTTCACCGCCTTCGCGCTGCGCTGGGTAGATCGGCTGATCCATATGCGAAACGCCCTGCCCTGGCTGCTGGGGATCTGCTCCGTCCTCGCGCTGGCGGCATTGATCTTCCTGCTGATCATCTCCGCAAAGCAGAAAGCCGGCTGGTTCGATAAAATCCCGCTGGATCTGCTGGCGGTGATCTATGTGGGCCTTGTGGGCGTCACCTTCGCGATATTCGAGGAAACCTATTTCGAGGACTGGATCATGGCGGTGTTCCTCCTGCTGGCGGCAGTGGTGTGGGTCTATCTGATTCTCCGGTTCTTCATCAGCGTCGCCATTCGTGCCAGAGAGGGCACCCTCTGGAAAAACACCATCACCTATCACATCCTGAAGCTGCTGGGCCGGTTCTGCAAGTGGTTCTGGGGCATTCTCAAGGATCTCGCAGGCTCGATCCCGCTGTTCTGGCGGACGGCGCTGATCTGGATCGCGCTCTCCTTCTGTGAATTCATCGGCCTCGCCATGTGGGGCCACAACGGTTCACTGTTTTTCTGCTGGTTTCTGGAAAAGCTGATCCTGACACCGCTGCTGTTCTTCGCGGTGATCAGCATGCAGCGGCTGCAGAAGGGCGCCAAGCGGATCGCGGAGCAGGGCCCCGGGGAGCCGGTGGAGCTAACGCACATGTACGGCCCCTTCCAGGAGCACGGCGAGTACCTGAACCACATCTCCGACGGCCTCCAGAACGCGGTGCAGGAGCAGGTGAAGTCTGAGCGGATGAAGGCGGAGCTGATCACCAACGTCTCCCACGACATCAAGACTCCCCTGACCAGCATCGTGAACTACGTCGATCTGCTGCAGAAGGAAGAACTGAACAACGAGCGCGCGGCGGAATATGTGGACGTCCTCTCTAGACAGTCGGCGCGGCTGAAGAAGCTGACCGAGGATCTGGTGGAGGCCTCCAAGGCCAGCACCGGGAACATCGCCGTGAATCCGGCCCCCACGGACCTGAATGTGCTGCTGGGCCAGGCGGCGGGCGAGTTTGCCGACCGATTCCGGCAGAAAGAGCTGGAGCTGGTGCTCTCCACCGCGCCCGAGCAGCCGGTGGTCCGGGCCGACGGGCAGCTGCTCTGGCGGGTGTTCTCGAACCTCATGACCAACATCTGCAAATACGCCATGCCCGGCACCAGAGTTTATCTCTCCACCAACGTGAAGAACGGCGTCGCCGCCGTCACCTTCCGGAACATCTCCGCCGAGCCGCTGGAGAAATCCGGCTCAGAGCTCAGCGAGCGGTTCGTCCGCGGGGACGCCTCCCGCACCGGCGGCGAGGGCAGCGGCCTGGGCCTCAGCATCGCGAAGAGTCTCACGGAGCTCCAGGGCGGCGAATTCCAGATCACCGTGGACGGCGACCTCTTCAAAGCGGAGCTCCGCTTCCCGGTTGAATAAAAAGAATCCTGAGATCGAATCGGTCTCAGGATTTTTGATTTATGCGTCGCAGTTTGGACAACGCTCATTTTGTTTGCTGAAGCGCCAGATCTCGAAGAACATCGTGAAGGCGTACACGGCGGAGAGGAAGATGTTGAGCCGCATATTCTCTCGGAAAAGGATCATCAGGATCACAAAGATCACCGTGGTCACCGCCACCGGGGTCAGGAACCGGCGACAGAGCTTCAGCTCCGGCTTGGCAAACCGCTGCAGCGTGAACAGGCAGATGAAATACAGCAGAAACGCCCCCAGCAGGAACAGGGTCTTCGGCCAGAGTGCGACCTCCTCGTTGCGCATGAATTCCAGCGAATTGGTGATGTTGTTCATGCCGAAGATCAGAAACACATGGATGATCATGTAGTTGATGCCGGTGGTGCACATCTCCCGGTCGATGATGTGGTCATAAAGCACCTCATAGCACAGGAACAGCCCCACCACGATCAAAAAGCACATGGCGGAGAAATACACGGAGTTCCACGAAAAATCCCCGTCGAAATAGGAGGCGATGGCGATGGTCATCTCACCGAAGGTGAAGACCACATAGAGCATGGCCCGCTCCGACAGATGGGTGAAGTCCACCAGCTCCGCCTTGCTCTCGTCGGACAGGATCCTGGTCATCACCATGCCGAAGAGAATCGGGATCGCCGCCAGGGCCGCCCCGGTTTTGTTGTAGATCGGAACGCAGAGCAGCACCAGCGCCGCCTCCCCGTAGAGGACGAACATCATCCGCTTGATGGAGCGCCCCGCCACCGGATCGCCTTTGTGATTTCGAAGCTCGATGGTGTACTGCACCGCCAGGTTCAGCAGGATCAATGCCCAGGCGATGTGGTACTGGTTCTGGAAGCTCTCCCAGTGAAGGCGGGTGCCCTCGCCGATGTAGTAGAGCAGGTACATATTCAAAAACAGGGCAACGTGCTCCCGGAGGCTGTTGCGCCCGTGCATATTGATATAATAGGTGGAGAAGTTCCAGATCTGGATGATAGCCAGGGTACACAGCACATAGGCCAGGAAGGTGGTGCCCTCGATGAAACCGCCCTCGATGTGGTGCAGCAGCGAGTTGTTGCGGCCGATGATGTAGACGAAGATCAGGTCATAGATCAGCTCCAGGTACTCGACCTTTTTCTCTTCCTTCAGCACGGTGCTCCCTCCCTTTTTCAGTCCTGTCATGCAGCTTTGGAATCTCTTGAAGTGTATCATGGTTTTTTGGCTCCGTCAACCGGACGGCAGCCGCTCCTTTGGTATTGACAGCCGCCGGCGGGTTTTCTATAATCCAGTTAAAACCATGCACAAGGAGGCCATCCCATGAACGACATTTTCACCAGAGTGAGCATCCGGAAATACCAGGACCGGCCCGTGGAGCCTGAAAAGGTCCTGGCCATCCTCAGAGCCGCCATGCAGGCGCCCTCCGCCAAGAATCAGCAGCCCTGGGAGTTTTATGTGGTCACCAACCGGGAGAAGCTGGTGGCGCTGTCCAAAGTCAGCCCCTATTCCGGCATGACCAAAAACGCCCCCGCGGCCATCGTCTCCGTCTACCGGAGAGACTGCCAGCTGCCGGACTACGCCCATGTGGACATGTCCATCGCCATGGAAAATCTGTGGCTGGAGACCGTGAACCAGGGGCTGGGCGGCGTGTGGCTGGGCATCGCGCCCCAGGAGGCCCGGATGCAGGCTGTGGAGCAGGTGCTGGATCTGCCGGAGCAGCTGCGGGCCTTTGCCATCTTCCCCTTCGGCTATCCGGCGGAGGAACGACAGCAGCAGGACCGCTTCGACGAAAGCCGCATCCACTACGTGAAGTGAGGGGGAGCAACATGATGACGGACTATCCCCTTCTTGTGCGGCAGGCGGAGGCGCTCATCCGGGACGTGCCCCACAACATCGCGAATCTGGCGAACCTCTCGGCGCTGCTCTATGACGCGCTGGAGGATCTCAACTGGGCGGGATTCTATCTGCTGGAGGGCGATACGCTGATCCTCGGCCCCTTCCAGGGAAAGGTGGCCTGCACGACGATCCCCGTCGGCAAGGGCGTCTGCGGCACGGCGGTGCAGGAAGACCGCACCCAACTGGTGTTCGACGTGCACCGGTTCCCCGGCCACATCGCCTGCGACAGCGCCTCCAATTCTGAGATCGTGGTCCCGATCCATCTTCACGGCGGCATCTACGGCGTGCTGGACATCGACAGTCCCACCGTCGGCCGGTTTACAGAGGCGGATCAGACGGGGCTGGAGCAGTTCGTGAGGGTGCTGGAGCAGCATCTCATCTGAATCCCATCATATCAAAAAACGTGCCAATCGGTCTCGCGGATCGGTTGGCACGTTTTGATTCTTTTTATTCCATTTCTACCGCAAAGAGGCCGCCGGCGCCGCCGGAGTGCAGAAACAGCACCTGGTCGTCCTCCCGGAAGACGCCCTCCTCCGCCAGCGCCAGCAGACCGCCGAAGGCCTTGCCGGTGTAGACCGGATCCAGGAACAGGCCCTCCTGTTCGGCCATCAGCGAGACCGCCGCGTTGCCTGCCTCAGAGGGGATGGCGTAGCCCGGACCGCAGACGTCCCGCAGAAGGTAGTCCTCCGGGGTGATCTCCACCTCCGCCCCCAGCAGGGCTGCCGCCTCACGCATCAGCGCAGGGGTGATCCGGTCAAAGGGCCCCCGGTCCACCATCATGCCGTGGACCTTCGTTCCGGGGAGAAACAGCTTGGCCCCCAGCGCCATGCCCGCCATGGTGCCGCCGCTGCCCTCGGCGCAGACGATGTGATCAAAGTCCATGCCCTGCCCGGCGATCTCCCGGGCGCAGTCCACATAGCCCAGGGTGCCGAGGGCGTTGGACCCGCCGCAGGGGATCTTGTAATAGGGTTTCCCCAGCGCTTCTCCGATGCGGTCCATCTCGGCGTAGATGTCGGCATAGTCATCGGTATCTACAAACCGCACATCCGTTCCCAGGATCCGCTCCAGCAGCAGGTTTCCGGCGCATCTGGTCACGCCCCGCTGCTTCAGCAGCAGGATCACCTCCATGCCGACCTTCCCCGCCGCAGCCGCGGTGAGCATGGCGTGGTTGGACTGGGCGCCGCCGGTGGTAAATACGACCTCCGCGCCTTTGGCCTTGGCGTCCGCCAGAAGGAATTCCAGCTTTCGCACCTTGTTGCCGCCCAGACCCAGGCCGGTGAGATCGTCCCGCTTCACATAGACATTCGTATGCAGCAGCCGGCTGATGTTCTCCAGCTTCTGGATTGGTGTGGGAAAGATCCCCAGCGGCAGCTTCGGAAATTGGTCCAGGGATTTCATAGGATCCGCCTCCTGACGACTCTGAATTGCTTTCATCATAACACAGAGGCCGGCGCTCCCGCAAGGAAAATCGCCCGGGCGCCCCCGGGGGCGAAAATATAAATGCTCATTTGTATTTTCCACAAATTTCCGGTCTTATTTAGCAGAGTTATACATCATATTGCATCAATTCAATTGACTGTTTGGCCATTATTTGTTATATTATTATCAGTATGTGGCGCACTGCGCCAGGGTGATAACCCAGAAAGGAAGGATTACTATGGATCGCAAAGTCACTTTGGAAATGATCCAGGAGGCGCGGGAAGCCCTTCAGGGTGTTACGGAGCTGACGCCGATCGTTTCCTCTACCCGTCTCGGAAAGAATCTTTACATCAAATCCGAAAACCTGCAGAAGACCGGTTCGTTCAAGATCCGCGGCGCTTTCAACAAGATCCGCAAGCTCTCCCCCGAGGAGGCCGCCAAGGGCGTGATCGCCTGCTCCGCCGGCAACCATGCCCAGGGCGTGGCGCTGTCCGCCACCAGACTCGGCATCAAGTCCGTGATCTGCATGCCCGAGGGCGCTCCCCTGCTGAAGGTGGAGGCCACCCGCGGCTACGGCGCCGAAGTGGTGCTGGTGCCCGGCGTGTATGACGACGCCGCCGCCGAGGCCGCCCGTCTGTCTAAGGAGAAGGGCTACACCTTCGCCCATCCCTTCAACGATCCCTACGTCATCGCCGGCCAGGGCACCATCGGTCTGGAGATCCTGGATCAGGTTCCCGACGTGGAGCAGGTCGTCGTCCCCATCGGCGGCGGCGGACTGATCAGCGGCGTGGCCGTGGCCATCAAGTCCATGCGCCCCAACGTGAAGGTCATCGGCGTGCAGTCCTCTGCCGTGCCCTCCATGTTCATCTCCCACCGCACCGGCGCGGTGACCACCGTGAAGGACGCTCCCACCATCGCCGACGGCATCCATGTGCTGACCCCCGGCGATCTGACCTTCTCCCTGGTGGAGCAGTATGTCGATGAGATCGTCACCGTCTCCGAGGACGAGATCGCAGCCGCCATCGTCGGTCTGATGGAAGGCCCCAAGACCGTGGCCGAGGGCGCCGGCGCCACCAGCGTCGCCGCCTACCTCTTCGACAAGATCGACACCAATCTCAAGACCGTGGCCGTCGTCTCCGGCGGCAACGTGGACATCACCACCCTCTCCCGCATCATCACCAAGGGCATGCAGAAGACCGGCCGCATCGTGCAGATCACCACCAAGCTGCAGGATCGCGCGGGCAACCTGGCCCAGCTGCTGGCCTGCGTCAGCGAAACCGGCGCCAACGTCCTGGACATCGACCACAAGCGCGAGGACGCAAAGACCGAGGTCAGCTCCTGCGTCGTCACCATGACCCTGGAGACCATCGGTCAGGAACACGTTCAGAAGATCAAGGCCGCTCTGCAGGACAAGGGCTATCAGCTCCTGTTCTGAGAGGACGCCTTCTAACCCTTCAAGTATCATAGAAAGGAGAATGCATTTCATGAAAATCATCTCGACAGACAAGGCTCCCGCCGCCATCGGCCCCTATTCTCAGGGTTACGTTGTAAACGGTTTCCTGTATGCCTCCGGCCAGGTGCCGCTGGATCCCGCCACCGGCGCGGTGGTCGGCACCACCATCGAGGAGCAGGCGGAGCAGGCCTGCAAGAACGTCGGCGGTATCCTTGAGGCTGCAGGCATCGATTACTCCAAGGTCGTCAAGACCACCTGCTTCCTGGCGGACATGAAGGACTTCGGCGCCTTCAACGCCGTGTACGAGAAGTACTTCGTCTCCAAGCCCGCCCGCTCCTGCGTGGCTGTCCGCGAGCTTCCGAAGCAGCTTTTGTGCGAAATCGAAGTCATCGCCGTCGTGGAGTAAATAAGCTCCCAAACCCGGAAAAAGAATAAAGAATAACAGAAAAGGAGGTACCTTCCGCAAGGGCGGAAGGCACTGGAAAAATGGCTGACACCAAGAAAAAAGTGAATCTCGGCCTGCTGCCGAAGCTGATCGTCGCAATCGCTCTCGGTATCATCGTCGGCATCATCGCCAAGAAGGCGGATCTCCCGATCATCAT